>NZ_CFHWAF010000026.1:1875-40181 GCF_984452065.1 Hoeflea sp.
GCCGACATGTTTTGACGCGCCGCGCGGCGCCTTCACCTCGTAGCCCCAGGTCTTGCCGGTCTTCCAGCCGTTCTTGTGCAGGAGATTGGCCGCGGTGGCGAGGGCGTCGGGAACGGAGTTCCATATGTCACGGCGGCCATCGCCGTCAAAATCAACCGCGAAAGCCAGGTAGCTTGTTGGAATGAACTGTGTGTGTCCCATCGCGCCGGCCCAGGAGCCGGTGAGCTGATTCTTGCCGATCTTTCCGGATTGAAGGATTTTGAGTGCGGCAACCAGTTGCTGCCGGGCATATTTGGAGCGCCGGCGATCCGCATAGGCAAGGGTCGCAAGCGCGCGGGGCACATAGTGCAGGCGTTCGGGATAGTTGAAGACGTTGCCGTAACTCGATTCCATCGACCAGATGGCCAGTACGACCGAGCGGTGCACGCCGAACCGGCGTTCTATCTCGGCAAGCACGCGGTCGTAGCGCCGCGCCATCTGCTGGCCTGTCTCCACCGTCGTGAAATGGACGCGCGTATCGATATAGCTCCACACATCCTGTTTGAACTCGGGCTGGAAGCGTGCCTTGCGTAACACCTCCGGATCGGGCTCGCGCACGCCGGCGAACGCCGTTCTGTAGGTCGATTTCTTGATGCCGGATTTGGCGGCAACGGAATAAAAATCGTTGATCCATTTCCGAAATGCCGCATCGGCGGCGGCCGGCGGCGCTGACGAAAGCAACGCGATAGCGAGCAGGAGCAGTGTTGCAACCGCTGCTTTGGCGTTGATCAGGCGTCTGGCATTCACGATTTGTATCGGTCCGAACATGACTGGCAACAATAGCTGGGGCCCGGGGCGGAAAAAAGGCCGCCGACGGCCGGTTTTCAACACTTCAGGCATGAAATTAGCGTTGACGTCTCAACAATCTCTTAACCATATGAATGTACCGCGCCGGTCACAGGATCGTGATGGACTGCCGCAACTGGCAAAAGCCGGAGCAACGGCATATTGCAGGTGCATCACATTCGCCCCTCGCGGGCCGGAAGAGGCAATGAAAGGCTCGGTTCCATGTCGCAGAACGCCAAGGTCAGAAAAGCGGTCTTCCCGGTTGCGGGGCTTGGAACACGGTTCCTGCCGGCGACCAAGGCCATCCCGAAGGAAATGCTGACCGTTGTCGACAAGCCGGTCATCCAATATGTGGTGGATGAGGCGCGGGCCGCCGGCATAGAGCACTTCATCTTCGTCACCGGGCGAAACAAGGCGGTCATAGAAGATCATTTCGACATTCAGGTCGAGCTTTACGACACGCTGCGCAGCCGCGGCAAAACGGAAGAGCTGAGCGGCCTTCAGGACCTGCAGCCGAAGCCCGGACAGACGAGTTTTACCCGCCAGCAGGAGCCGCTCGGCCTCGGCCATGCCGTATGGTGCGCCCGCGAACTGGTCGGCGACGAGCCGTTCGCGCTGCTCCTGCCCGACATGGTGATGCAGGATGAGCGCGGTTGCCTTGCCGGTATGGTAGACCTTTATGGCCGCGTCGGCGGCAATGTGATTTCGGTCGAAGAGGTTCCGGAGGAAGAAACCCACCGGTACGGCATCGTCGGTGTCGGCGAGGATATCGGCGCGGATGGGTTCCGCATCAACGCGATGGTTGAAAAACCGACGCCGGGCACGGCTCCGTCAAACTATTTCATCAACGGACGCTATATCCTGCAGCCCGAAATCTTCTCCATCCTGGAGACGCAGGAACGCGGCGCCGGCAACGAGATTCAGATCACCGACGCGATGCTGAAGCTCGCCGAAGACCAGTCTTTCTCGGCCTATCGTTTTCGCGGCAGCACATTCGACTGCGGTTCAAAGGAAGGCTTCATCAAGGCGAATGTCTCCTTCGCGCTGACACGCGGCGATATCCGCGAGAAGGTCGAGGACGATTTGCGGCGGATGCTCAGCTCGCTTTAGCGCTGCACCTTGACGCCGAGGCCGACAAAAAGATCGTTCTGGTCGGTTCCGCCATCGCTTGTGGTGCGCTCATAGGTGACGGCGCCGTCGAGCGCGAAATAGCGGTTCCACCACCAGGTAAAGCCGGCGCCGGCGCCGAAGATCGTCTCGTTCGGCGTGATGCCGACATAGTCCCGCCAGCCGACGAAACCGCTGACATTGGCGCTCAGGCTGGTGCGCAACCGATGGGTGACGTCGACGCTCGCCGTGTAAAGCACCGAGCCGGGCTCGTTTGCGGTGGTCGAATCTTCCAGGGATGTCGCCAGCCCCATCAGCACGTCGGTGCCGCGGCGCGGCGACCAGGTGGCAAAGCCATCAATGGTGAATGCCTGGATGGGTTCAAGCCGGCTGTCGTCGATATCCCTCTGAGCGTAGCCCACGGCGATTTCACCGGTCAGCTTCTCGTCGAAATCCGCTGCGACACCCGTGCGCAGCCCGTAGGTGGTGGAGGAACGGTCGAAGCCGGAAGCGTCGAGCGTGTCGTCATAGATGATCTGGCCGCCGTCTCCCTCGACGAACGGGCGGTAGGCCGAGCCGGTTTCAAGTCCGGCGCGCAGCGTCACCGTGTAGTTGCTCTGATTTCGGTCGGCGAGCGAGACGAGCGTGCCGTCGGAGAGTTCGGCGCTGCCATAGGTGGTTCGTCCGCCGCTTAAGGTCGCCGTGCCGCGCCAGGAGCCGAAGAGATGGCTGAGCGATCCGGCGGCGGCAAAGTCGTGAACCTCGGCCTGGGCGGTGGCGTTGGCGACGGCGTTCGCGTCCGTCGGGTCTTCCCGGCCGAACTGATAATCGATGCCGAGATTGGCGGTTGTCGTGGATGACAGATCAAGCCTCAGGTCAGCGCCGATGGACGTGCTCGGATCCTCGGAACCGTCGCCGCTGATGGTTTTGTCGATCACCTGCTCGGCGCCGATGACCAACTGGTGCCGGGACCAGTCCGATTCGATTTCGGTTTCGAGGACCGTTCTGCTGTAGGTCCGCGATGTGTCGGCCGAGCCGTCGCGGTCATGTTCATGGGCGATCTGCTGGGTGATCGAGGGCCGCATGATGAACGTGCCGACACGGATGCCGACCGGATCGAAGGGATTGTCCTCATCAGCGCGCGCGGTGCCCTGGGCAACCGGCGGCGTCGACGGGTTAACGCTGTCGCCGGTCTGCACGGGCTGTGCCGGGTTGAGAATGAGCGGCTCGACAGGCGCGGTATCGTCAACCTGAACGGTTTGCGGTGTCGTGTCTTCCAGATCGTCCAGATCACGCAGGAGACGCCGGTGCTCCGTGTCGCTCAAGCCACCCTCATCCGCGATCCCGCGCAAAAGGAAATCCTCATCGGCAATGGCTTGTGCATTCACAGCTTTTATGCCGCCGGGGCCTGCGGTCAGTGCAAGCAGAATCAGCCCGGCCCGCAGCGCAGGTGAGTGGAAACCGGAGCCAGAAGGATTACAATAACGCGGCGCCATGGACGGGAGGCCTGAACGAAAGAGGTCTGAAATCTTGTCAAACCGTAAATCGTCATGGTTAAGGCTTCCTTTACGCAGGCTCCACGCGCAACTCCCGTCCGGTGCTTTCGACCACCTTGACCCGTGCGCCGACGGGAAGGTTCGGCCCGCTGACGACCCATGTCGTGTCGTCTATGCGAATGCGGCCGCGGCCTTCGGCGATGGGTTCGCTCAAGGTCGCCGTCCGGCCGACCAGGCTTTCACCCCGTTTGTTGAGCAGCGGCTCGTCGCTCTCGCCGCTGCCTTTCATCACGCGGCGGCCGATGATGGCGACCGCCACCGCAAGGACGGCGAAAACGAGAATTTGAAGCTGCCAGCCCCAGAACGGGTCGGACCAGAAGAAAAGCGAAATGCAGCCGACGATGATTGCGGCAATGCCGATCCAGATCAGGAACACGCCGGGCATGAAGATTTCGGCGGCCAGCAGAACCAGCCCGAGAACCATCCAGCTCCAGGGGCCAAGCTCCTCTACGATGCGCTCGATCATGCCTCGCCGCCCCTTTGCCCGGTGGTCGGCACCGAGCCGCTGCTTCGCGACGGTGCCGAGGGCTGCCCGCCGCCGTCGCCGAAGACGTCCCTGGCAATGGCGCCGATGCCGCCCAGCGAGCCGATGAGCGAAGAGGCCTCCATGGGCATCAGCACGATCTTCTGGTTGCTTGCCGTGCCGATCGATGCCAGGGCTTCGGTATATTTCTGGGCAACGAAGTAGTTGATCGCCTGAACGTCACCGACGGCAATGGCCTCGGAAACGACGCGGGTGGCCTTCGCTTCGGCCTCGGCAAGCCGCTCGCGGGCCTCGGCTTCGCGGAAGGCTGCTTCCCTGGTGCCTTCGGCCTCGAGGATCGCCGCCTGTTTGGCGCCCTCGGCGCGCAGGATCTGCGCGTTGCGCGAGCCTTCCGCCTCAAGCACCTCGGCGCGCTTTTCACGCTCCGCCTTCATCTGGCGCGCCATGGCGTTGACCAGATCGCTCGGCGGGTTGATGTCCTTGATCTCGACGCGGGTGATCTTGATGCCCCAGGGGCTTGCGGCTTCGTCGACGACCCTGAGCAGCCGGTCGTTGATCGCGTCGCGGTTGGACAGAAGCTCGTCAAGGTCCATGGATCCCATGACGGAACGGATATTGGTCATGGTCAGGTTCAGCAGTGCGACTTCGAGCTGGTTGACCTGATAGGCCGCCTGCGGAGCGTTGAGCACCTGGTAGAAGGCTACGGCATCCGCGGCGACACTCGCATTGTCCTTGGTGATCACCTCCTGTGTGGGCACGTCGAGGACCTGTTCCATCATGTTCATGCGCGAACCGATGCGGTCGACAAAGGGAACGATCAGGTTCAATCCCGGCTCCAGGGTCCGCGTGTAACGCCCGAACCGCTCGACCGTGTGGTTGAAACCCTGCGGTATCGTCTTGATTCCGGCAAACAGGACAAGGATGACGAGAACAACAAACACGATGACTGCAATGTCGACTCCGGCCAAAGGCATATTCTTTCTCCTGTCTGTACAAGTTTGGTTGTGCGGCGGCGAGGGCCTTCCGGCCGGCCGAATCAGCCGAGCCCGTTTCCCCCTGCCGCCCTAAGATGGATGCAAGCTTGAAAAGTTGCAAATGGTGCCGCCGCGTGATGTGGATTGCGGACCGATCGGAGTGACATCCGACCGGCTCCAGGCCGGATTCAGATCCAGCCCTGCAATTCCCGCCGGACCACGGTCTCGATGACCTGCATGCCGGCGTCGCCATCATTGAGGCAGGGGATATGCGTGAACTGCTCCCCACCATGCTCATGGAATATCTCGCCGGCCTCGCCGGCGATCTCTTCCAGCGTTTCGAGACAATCGGAGACAAATCCGGGATTGATCACGGCGATGCGCTTGATGCCGTCCTTCGCAAGTTTCTCGACCGTTTCGTCCGTATAGGGCTGGAGCCACTCCTCCGGTCCGAAGCGCGACTGGAAGGCGGTCATCAGTTTCTTTTCGCCCCAGCCGAGCTCGGCGCGCACCAGCCGCATCGTCTTCATGCAATGGCAGTGATAGGGATCGCCCTTCCTGAAATAGGATTGCGGGATGCCGTGAAACGACGCGAGCACCACCTCCGGCTCCCAGTCGAGTGTCGACAGGTGCCCGGTGATGGAGTTGGCGATCGCGGACACATAGGCAGGATCGTCGTGATAGGGCGGGACGGTGCGCAGCGCCGGCTGCCAGCGCATGCTCTGAAGCGTCTCGAAGGCCTTGTCGTTGACGGTCGCCGTCGTGCTGGCCGCATATTGCGGATAAAGCGGGAAGATCAGTATCCGCTCGCAGCCTGTATCCTTCAGCGCCGTCAGCCGGTCGGCAATGGAAGGCTGGCCGTAGCGCATGGCCCAGTCCACCCGGACATCAGGGTGGTTGTCGAGGCGTTTTGCCAGCGCAACGGACTGGTTGCGCGTATAGGTCCTCAGATAGCTCTCGTCACGCTCCTTGTTCCAGATCGTTTCATAGGCCTTGCCGACCCTGCCAGGACGGGTGTTGAGGACGATGCCGAACAGGATCGGGTACCAGAGGGTGCGCGGCCACTCGATCACCCGCTTGTCGGTGAGGAACTCGCGCAGATAGCGGCGCATGGACGTATAGTCCGTTCCGTCCGGTGTGCCGAGATTGACGATGAGCACGCCCACTTTGCCGAAGGCGACGGTCGGATGGCCGTCCGGCAAAGGTGTGGCTGCGGATTCGATCTTTTTCTTGTCGGCGTGTTCCATTGGGCTCCCCGGTTGTCCGTTCGGAACATATGCGCAACCGGTGCTTTTTCAAGCGTAAAGCGCTGCCAGTGGACGGGCGGCAAAACGCCGCCCGCCGGGGCGACGTTTGTTGTCTTGGGCGATCAGTTGCCCTTCGCGGGAATATTCAACTGCTGACCGACCTCCAGCTGATGCGGGTTCTGGTCCGGATTGGTGTTGGCGATGTCGCCCCAGCTGAACGGGTCGCCGAGATATTTCGAGTGCGTATAGGCATGGACCAACTGGCAGATGAAAACGGGTCTGCAGACCGCTGATCGCGCGTTCGGACCGGCGGCTGTGACAGCGCCGGCGCGGTCCCTCCGGTCAAGGGCTTCGCGCAGGGGCCATGTTCCCATCAATCAGGAGCCGCCGCAAGCAGCGGTGGTGCCAATCCAACGGCTATGCGTCGTAGTCCCGCTCGTCGGAAATCACCTTGCCGTCGTTCGGGAGACGGCCATCCGATACAACCACATCGCCCTTGAGTTTTGTCACGTCCGCCAGGGTCTCGGTCAGTGCGGACCGGCTCGGCGCCGCACCCGGCACGGGCTCGATATGGAGGGTCATGGCATCCTGGTCGCCGTCCCGGCGTACGACGAGCCGGGCACGGGCCACGTCCGTGTGGCGCTCGACGATCGCGGCGACCTGTTTCGGGTCGACGAACATGCCCTTGATCTTGGTGCGCTGGTCGGCGCGTCCCATCCAGCCCTTGATGCGCGTGCCGGTCCGGCCGCAGGGAGAGCGGCCCTCGAGCACCGCCGTCATGTCGCCCGTTCCGAAACGGATCAGCGGGTAGGCGGGGTTCAGCGAGGTAACGACGATCTCTCCGACTTCACCGTCGGCGACAGGATCGCCGGTTCCCGGGCGGACGATTTCGACAATCATGTTTTCATTGACGATCATGCCCGGGTAGGGATTGCCGTCGTCATCGGCGCTCTCATAGGCGATAACGCCGATATCTGCCGTGGCGTAGGACTGCATGACCCGGATGCCGCGGTCGCGGTATTCCTCGCGCAATGACGGGAACAATGCGCCGCCGGATACCATCGCCCGCTTGATCGAGGATATGTCGCAGCCGGCCTCCTCGGCCTTGTCGAGCAGGACCTTCAGATAGTCCGGCGTTCCCGTATAGGCGGTCGGCCTCAAGGCCGCCGCCGCTTCGACCTGTGCCTGTGTATTGCCGATGCCGGCGGGAAAGACGAGGCAGCCGAGCGCCCGCGCACCCTCGTCGAGCACAAACGCACCGGGGGTCATATGGTAGGAAAAGGTGTTGTGGACGATATCGCCGGAGCGCAGCCCGGCGGCGAAAAGGCTGCGGGCCGACTGCCATGGGTCGGCGCCGAAACCCTGCGGTTCCCACACCGGCCCGGGCGACATGAAGACATGGTTTCCGATGAGGGCGTCCGGATCGGCGAGGCCGCCGAAGGGCGGTTTTGCAGCCTGCATCCGCATGAGTTCGGGTTTGCGCAGCACCGGCAGGCGCGCCAGCGCCTCGCGGCTGGTGACCGTCGACGGATCATGGCCGGCAAGCCACTCGCGAAGGCCTTCCGCCTTGCTCATCGCGTCCGCGAGAAAGGCGGGAAGGGCAGCAAACAGGGCGTCTTCACGCTCGCCCGGGCTCTGTGTCTCGAGATTATCAAAATACGACGTCACGATGGGCTCTTACCTTACGTTAGTTAGAATTGTTTGCTCGACACAAACCACGCCGGAGCGGCCGGTTCTGCGCTGGCTGTTTTTGCGCGTTGGCGGTCAGACCAGCCGCCGCGTCAGAGAAAACTGGTCACCGCTGCTGGACGTGCAGTTGAGCCGCGTCGGCGAGACCAGTGAACAGTTGACCCGGGCATTGGTGCCGCGCACCAGGGAACGAATATCGACCTGCACGAGCCGGGGGTTGATATAGGTGTATTGGCCGGTCGCCAGCAGGGTGTTCGTGTCGGTGGTGCGGGTTTCAAACCGGCCCGCCGTGAAACGCGACTGGATTCCATTGGGATCGAGCCATTCGCCCTCGATCGAATTCGGGTCATAGCCGGGTCCCGGGCCGTAGCCCGCCTGACATCCCGCCAGCCCAAGCGCCGCCGCCGCCAGGATTACGCGCCTGATCCAATGCCGCATTTTTAGCCTCCGCGTTGCTGATGTGGACCGGTGCCGGGAATGCCGGTTCGGACAAGCCCCCACTGTGTCCGATCCAAGTCTAAGGCAGACTTGCTCTCGTGCAACTGATAACACCGGCCGAGCCGATCCTGCAATAAGAACCGGAGACAACAGCCGGCCAGGAGGCGCCCGCCGTTGCTAATGCACCAGAACGTTGCGAAACTGCCACGCATCCGTTTCATCGAGGTCTTCCGGAAACAGGCCGGGCCGGCCGGTCAGGGGCGTCCAGTCCGTATAGTGGCCCTCGACCGGTCCGAGATAGGGCAGTTGCACTTCGAGGCACCGGCGGAAGTCCATCTCATCGGTTTCGACGATGCCGGCCTCAGGGTTTTCCAGAGCCCAGACCATGCCCGCGATCACCGCCGACGTGACCTGCAGGCCCGTTGCGTTCTGGTAGGGCGCGATCTCGCGTGTTTCCTCGACAGACAGGCGCGAGCCGTACCAGTAGGCGTTCTTCGCATGGCCGTAGAGCAGCACGCCGAGTTCGTCGATGCCGTCGACCAGTTCATGTTCGTCGAGGACATGCAGAACCGGCTGCTGGTTGCCGCCATTGCCGAACATTTCGTGCAGGGAAAGGACGGCGTCATTGGCCGGGTGGTAGGCATAGTGGCAGGTCGGACGGAAGACGACATTGCCGCTTGCATCCTTCAATGTGAAGAAGTCGGCGATGGAAATGGATTCGTTGTGGGTGACCAGGAAGCCGTATTGCGGGCCGGGCGTCGGACACCAGGTGCGCACGCGCGTGTTTGCTCCCGGCTGGTCGAGATAAATCGCCGCCCGGCATCCGGCCTCGTGGGTATGGGCGTTGTCGGGTTTCCATTTCTCATGGGTGCCCCAGCCGAGTTCGGACGGCTGCAGGCCTTCCGATATGAATCCTTCGGCGGACCATGTGTTCCAGAAAACATCAAGAGGCTTGGGCAGTTTCGCCCGCTGCGTATCGCGCTCGGCGATATGGATACCCTTGACGCCGGCCTTGTGCATCAGGTCCGCCCAGCCTTGCCGGTCAGCCTGGCCCGGGACCGTGAATTCGAGGCCGAGATCGGTGGCCAGATTGACCAGCGCCTGTTTGACGAACCACGAGACCATTCCGGGATTGGCGCCGCAGCATGATACGGCGGTTGTGCCGCCCGGATTCGCGATCTTTTCCTGCCGCACGGTTTCGCGCAGGGCATAATTGGTGCGCGCGGCATTGTCGGCGGTTTCGTCGAAATAGAAGCCCAGCCAGGGTTCGACCACGGTGTCGATATAGGGCACTTCGATCTCGCGGCAGAATTTCATCAGTTCAAGCGACGACGTGTCGACGGACAGGTTGACACAAAAACCCTGTCCCTCCCCCTCGGTCAGCAGCGGGCCGAGGACATCGCGGTAGTTGTCGGGTGTCAGGGCCGCCTGCACATAGCGCACGCCGTGTTTGTCAAGCAGGTCCTCGTCATCATTGCGCGGGTCGATGACAACCATACGGGATTTGTCGTAGTCGAAATGCCGTTCGATCAGCGGCAGCGTGCCGCGGCCGATCGAGCCGAATCCGATCATGACGATCGGTCCGTCGATTTTGCCGTAAACGGGATGGTCGGCATGCGCCATGGCTGGTCCTTTCAGCGGATAATGGAGGTCGGGTGCGTTTTTGCCGATGCTCTAAGCATAAACACAGCCGCGATGGAAGCGGCCTTGTGCGCCCTTGCTAATCGTTCACGACCGCCGGCAGCAGGCCCCGCAGTGAATTGCCGATGTAAAGGGCGCGCGCGCTGCGTAAATCGTCAAGTGTCAGGACCGCTTGCCTCGCCCTGCCGGTGTCGAGCAGTTCCTGCCTGAGCACCCCGGCGAGCAGACCGCAACTGAGCGACGGTGTAAGCAAGACACCGTTCTCGTCCGTTTGGACAAAGAGGTTTGTGATGGTGCCCTCGCAGACCTCGGACCTTTCGTTGAGCAACAGGACCTCGTCGGCCTGCGCGGCCGGGAATTGCGCCCGGGCTTCGGCATAGACGCTTCTGGATGTCGTCTTGTGCCGCAGCAGAGTGTTGCCTGAGTCCAGGCGCACCGACGTCACGGCGAGCCGCCAGACCCTGTCATGCGTCTCGGGAGGGTGTGGACAGCTGTTGACGGTGATGTGCCCGGACGGCGACAGTTCGATGCGAACCCTGTGGTCCTCGCCATCCGGATCGAGCCCGGCGAGCAGTTGGTCCAGCCGCTCGCCGTCATAGGGTATCGATAAAGCCTGCGCCGATGTCTTCAGACGGCTGAGATGTCTGTCCAGCCTGTCAAATGTCCCGTCAGCGCGCAGGCGCATCGTTTCGATCAGACCGGGTGCATTCACGATGCGACCTCCTGATCCACTAGGACATCCAGCGCGTAACGCGCCTTGATGCGGCATTCGTCATACTCGGCGCGCGCATCGGAATCGAAAATGATCCCGCCGCCGACATTGAAGACGGCCCTGCCGTCGGGAAACAGGCTGATCGTACGGATTGCGACGTTGAACTCCATGCTGCCGGACGGGGCGACCCAGCCGATCGAGCCGCAGTATACGTTCCGGTCCGTGTCCTCCAGACCATGCAGGATTTCCATGGCGCGTATCTTCGGGGCTCCGGTAATGGAACCGCAGGGGAAGATCGCCCGCATGATATCGGTCACCGTCGTGCCCGGCTCCAGCCGGCCGCGCACCCGGCTGATCATCTGATGGACGGTCGAGAAGGTCTCGACGTGATAGATCTGTGGAACGTCGACACTGCCGGCGGAACAGATGCGGGACAGATCGTTGCGCAACAGGTCGACAATCATCAGGTTTTCGCTGCGGCACTTGGGATCCCGTTCAAGCTGGCGCTTGAGCGCCGCATCCTGTGAGGCGGTGACGCCGCGCGGCGCCGTGCCCTTCATCGGTTTGCTTTCGATCCAGCCATCCCGGTCGACGCGAAGGAAGAGCTCCGGCGACCGGGAGACGATTTCCGGCCCTTCCAGACGCACCAGCGCGCTGTGCGCAACCGCCTGGCGGCCTCGCAGCCCGTTGAACAGGGCGACGGCGTTGTCGGCGCAGTCCGCCTCGATTTCGTAGGTCAGGTTCGCCTGAAAACAGTCGCCGGCATGCAGATGCGCGCGCAGCCGGTCGAAGCGGGCCTCATAAGCCGCAAAATCCCAGCGGTGGCGGGCGCCCGACAGGGCGCCGTCGTTCCCGGGGACCGCGAGGATGTCTGCCGCGCGCCCGGGCGATTGCGGCGCATCGAAAAGGCCGAAACACAGGAGCGGGCAGGAGCGCATCGCCGCCTTGCGCGGTGCCAGCCGCGATGCCAGCGCCGGTTCCAGCGCGATGCCCGCTTCATAGGTGATGTATCCGGCGCACCATAATCCGTCCCTTGCCGCCTGCTGGAGTCGGTCGAGCGCCGGCACGACGTCGTCCTGCGTCCAGGCGGTGACCACGGCACATGCGCCGGCAAAACACAGGGTCTCGCCGGTGAAATCGTTCCGGAAGAGAATGAATTGGTCGTCCATGGCCGGGTTGCGGGGTTCGTTTTCAGCATCGGCGCCGCCTGTTTGGCGAACGCCTGCATCTACCGCGCCGCGCCTGCGAGCGCAACAATGCGCCCGCGCCACGTTGCGGTGGAGGCGCTCAGGTGTCGAGCGCGTCCAGTTCGTCGATCAGCCCTTCGATCATGGCAAGGCCCTGGCTCCAGAAAGCCGGGTCGCCCGCGTCGAGGCCAAACGGCGCGAGAAGCTCCGAATGGTGCTTTGTGCCGCCCGCCTTCAGCATGTCGAAATAGCGTTCCTGAAAGCCGTCCTCGGCGTTCTGATAGACCGCGTAGAGGGAGTTCACCAGGCAGTCGCCGAAGGCATAGGCATAGACGTAGAAGGGCGAATGGATGAAGTGCGGGATATAGGCCCAGAATGTCTCGTAGCCCTCGGAAATCCGGATCGCCGGGCCGAGGCTTTCGTGTTGCACCGATATCCAGAGCTCGCCGATCTGTTCGGATGTCAGTTCGCCTTCCCCGCGGGCCGTGTGGACCTTTCTCTCAAACTGATAGAAGGCGATCTGACGCACGACCGTGTTGATCATGTCCTCGACCTTCTGGGCCAGCATGGCCTTGCGTTCCTTGCGGTCCTGCGTGCTGTTCAGCAAGGTGCGGAAGGTCAGCATCTCTCCGAAAACGGAGGCGGTTTCGGCAAGCGTCAGCGGCGTCTGCGCCATCAGCGCGCCCTGTTCTGCGGCCAGCACCTGATGCACGCCGTGCCCGAGTTCGTGCGCAAGGGTCATCACATCACGCGGCTTGCCCATATAGTTCAGCAGAACATAGGGGTGCACCGACGGTACCGTGGGGTGAGCGAAGGCTCCAGGCGCCTTGCCGGCGCGAACCGGTGCGTCGATCCAGTTACGCTCGAAGAAGCGGCCGGCGATTTCCGCCATGCGCGGGTCGAAATCGCGATAGGCCGAAAGGACGGTCTCGCGCGCCGTGTCCCAGCCGATGAGCGATTTGGGCGTTTCGGGCAGCGGCGCGTTGCGGTCCCAGAAGTTCATGACGTCCATGCCGAGCCATTTTGCCTTCATGGCGTAGTAGCGGTGCGAGAGCCGCGGATAGGCTTGCGAGACCGCGTCCGAGAGGGCATCGACGACCTGCCGTTCCACACGGTTGGCAAGATGCCGGCTGTCGGCGATATCGGCAAAGCCGCGCCACCGGTCGGAGATTTCCTTGTCCTTTGCGAGCGTGTTGGTGATCAGTGTGAAGGTGCGGATGTTTTCCGCGAATGTCTTCGACAGAGCCATCGCCGCATTGCGCCGTTCGTCGGGCTCGGCCGATTGCAGCTTGTTGAGTGCCGGCTCCAGCGTCAGTTGCTCGCCGTCGACATCGAACCTCAGCGACGCCATGGTCTCGTCGAAAAGGCGGTTCCAGGCGCCGTGGCCGGTGACGGATTTTTCCAGGAAAAGCTGCTCGATCCGGTCCTCGAGCTGATAGGGCTTGTCGAGGCGCAGGTCGATGAGCCACGGCCGGTAGTGGGCCGTCTGCGGGTCGCTTTCGATCGCCGCGTCGATCGCCGCATCCCCGACGCGGTTGATTTCGAGCGGGAAGAACAGCAGCCGGCTGCTGATATCAGTGACGTTCGACCGCACGTCGCCGTAGAACTTGGCTCTTGCCGGATCGCTCGTGTCGGAGAAATAGGTCAGGCCGGCGAAGGATATGATCCGGCCCATCAGTTCCTCGAGAGCCTCGTATTGACGCAGCGCCGCGCCGAGCCCCTCATCGCCGCCCGCATCGACCGCTGTCTCCAGGCGGCCTTTCCAGCGCTCCTCGAAGGCGGCGCTTTCGCTTGCAGCCCGTTCAAGGTCGTCCTTGAGCTGCGGCGCATCCATGGCCTCGTAGAGATCGTTCAGATCCCATTGCGGAAGCTTGCCGAGGGTTTCATCCTGTCCGCCGGCTGACCCGGTTTCGGCCAGGGCGTGGCTGGGACCGGAAATATCGTCATAAAAATAGCGGGTTGCCGGCATTGTGGGGGCCTCGTGGAAAAATGTCTCAGGACAAATAGGACTGATTTCGGCGTTCTCCGGACGGTCGGTCGTCGGCGTTCTATCTTTTTTTCGGAAAATACTCACGAACTGTCCCAGTCTGACACGATTCGAGATTAATAGAACTGGTTAAATTCACGCATTGTTAGAACTTTGTTCACTATAAATATCATTTGACACCGAGTGTGAGGGGTTTGCCTTGCTCTTACCGCAATTGTCGTACAGCAGTGCCGGAACGACAATTCTGTTCTGAAATTACCGGATAAACCAATACGATAGGTTGACCGGACGTCGGATTAGCAGAATTATCGTGGGACAAGTTGGGGACGCAGGGAATTTTGGGAACTTGCCGAGTAGGTCTCAACGCATGACCAGAGCTGTCAGTGGGCGCAGCCGGGCGGTCGCCGCTGCGCTTGCGGCGGTGGTGTGTCTGGCCGCCGCGTCGCCGTCCCTGGCCGAGACCCGCTCGCTCAAATTGTATTTCATCCACACCAAGGAACGGGCGACGATCACGTTCAAGAAGAACGGGCGTTATGTGCCCGGCGGTCTGAAAAAGCTCAACCGGTTCCTGCGTGACTGGCGGCAGAAAGAGTCCACCAAGATGGATCCGCGCCTGTTCGACCTCCTGTGGGAGGTCTATCAGGCAAGCGGCTCGAGACAACACATTCACGTGGTTTCCGCATTCCGCTCGCCGAAGACCAATGCGATGCTGCGCAAGCGCTCGCGCGGCGTTGCGAAGAACAGCCAGCACACTCTGGGCAAAGCCATCGACTTCTACCTGCCCGACGTGCCGGTCAAGAAGGTTCGCCAGATCGGAATGAGGTTTCAGGTCGGCGGGGTCGGCTACTATCCGAAGTCGGGATCGCCCTTCGTGCATTTGGATGTCGGCAGTGTGCGCTCCTGGCCGCGGATGAACCGCAAGGAACTGACGCGCCTGTTCCCGAAGGGCAAGACGCTGCATCTGCCATCGGACGGCAAGCCGTTGCCTGGCTACAATCAGGCGCTGGCCGATTACAAGAAACGTGTCAGCGCCAACAGCATTCAGGTTGCCGGCAAGCGCTCGATCCGCAGACCGACGCGTGACAACGATCGTGGCAGCGGTGGCGGGAATCTGCTGGCAGGTCTGTTCGGCGGCGGAAACAACAAGGACGAACCGAAAGAGACGCAGCGGACGGTTGTCGCGGCCGCGTCGGCACTTCCGGGCGTCGATGCAGGGGGCAGTCTGACGCCCGATCTTGCCATCGTGCCGACACCCGCGGTTCGGCCGACGGCGCCTGCCCAGGACGTACAGATCGCCCTGGCATCGGCAACACCGCGTGAACTCAGCCCCGAGGCCACTACGGCGACCTTCCGGCCAAGGCTGCCCGCCGCGGCGATCCCGCAGGATGGAACCGGTCCGGTCGCAACGGCGTCCGCGCGCGGTGCCGCGCTGCCGGTGCCGGCGCTGCGGGCCGGCGCTTCCGACGACCAGGGCGCTGTCGAACTGACAGCGAACGAACCGACTTCTTCGGAGGTCATTCTGGCATCGTTGCTCGTCGAGCCGACCTATGCGGCGACGGGCAATCCGGGGTTGACCAGACAGGAACTCGGCCTTCAGCAGGGCATCACGGCAGGCGAGGGCGGAACGGTAACAAAACTTTCCTATGTGCCGCGCCCGTTGAAACGTCCTGACCTTGCGTCACCGGAAGCGCAGGCATTGGCTGCCGTCGTCGGCGAAGATGTGCCGGGCGGCCTGTCCTACGAGATGGTGTCAGGCATTCCGATACCGCAACCATCGCCGTTCGGCTCGTCGGCGGCGGATGAAATGGTGGCGCTGCCGCCGCTGCAGGTGGCGCTTGCTCCGCCTTCAGGCAATACGTCCGGCGCGCGCATCAATGTTTTCGCGCCGAATGTGATCCCGGCGACGTCAAAACGCAGCCGTCCGACCGCCAACGATGCGATCGGCGAGCGGCCGTCGGCGGTACGCACAGAACCGGTCCTGACGCCGACAATGATCACGCACAATGCCTTTGCCGCACACAGCGTATCGGGCATGGACGCCCCGGTCAGCGCACCGCAGTTTGTGTCAAGCCACATGCGCACGGCACCTGAAACCGTCCACGTTGCAGGCTTCTCGACCGAAAACCGCATTGCCAGCGCGGACCGGTTCACCGGGACGGCCGTCAACTTCCAGGCGGTTGCCCGGTTCGAGGTCCACAGCCGCTAACGGAATGTGAGACACGCCCGCGGCGCATTATTCCTGCGGCGGAGCCTCGGCCATGCCAAGGGCGTGGAGATAGGTGTCCAGCACGGCTTCCTGTTCCATACGCTCGTTTTGGTCCTGCTTGCGGATCGAAATCACCTTGCGCAGGACCTTGGTGTCAAATCCCATAGATTTTGCCTCGCCGTAGACTTCCTTGATATCATCGGCGACGGTCTTTTTTTCTTCTTCCAGTCTCTCGATACGCTCGACGAATGAACGCAACTGGTCCCTGGCTACTCCATGGGCTTCGGACATGGGCGACTCTCCTGAACAGTAAAAACGCCGCGGAGAGGTGCCCCGGCGCGCGCTCCGCGTCAAGGGGGTCAGGAAAATAGTTTTTAGCTGTGCGCCCGATGCGACAGGCGATCAGTGGTCCTTGTGGGAGCGGGCGAATGCGGCCTTCTGTTCCTCGGTCGCTTCGGTCTGATACTTTTCCCGCCAGATCTCGTAAGGCATGCCGTAGACGATCTCCCGTGCCTCCGGTTTGGTCAGTTCGACGCCGGCTTCGTTGGCGGCTTTCTGATACCAGTTTGAAAGGCAGTTGCGGCAAAAACCGCCGAGGTTCATCAGGTCGATATTTTGCACATCGGTCCGCTCGCGCAGATGTTCGACGAGGGTGCGGAAGGCGGCGGCTTCGAATTCGGTGCGCTGCTGTTTGGTCAGTTCGGTCATCGTGCTCTCTGGACTTTCTGTTTATACGGGATAACGGATTCAACTCGGGCAATATTTCTTATTGTTTTCGCATGAATCCGACATAATGCGGCCGGGCTCGATAATCCACCTGGCGCGTCGCAAAACCATGAGGTGCGGTTCTCATGTCCGCCGGTCTTTTTTTGACATATTGAACGACAATGGGGCACATAAGATAATAGCTTATCTCCAACAGGGTTTTGGGCGAGAATTGACTGGAAAATATAAAACCGGCTGGTACGGCGCGCTTGGCGCCCTGGCATTCATGGGCAGCCTCTGGGCGACGCCGCAGGCACATGCTGACTTCCGCGTCTGCAACGGAACACAGAACCTGGTGGGTGTCGCCATCGGGTATCGCGGCGATGACGGATGGATCTCCGAGGGCTGGTGGCAGATATCGGCGACGTCCTGTGCGACGCTGATCGAGGGGCCGCTGGCATCGCGCTTTTACTATCTCTATGCCGAAGATGCGGCGCGCGGCGGCCGGTGGGGCGGAAATGTCGACATGTGTGTCGCGGAAGACGAGTTCAAGATCGTCGATGTAAAAAACTGCTTCACACGCGGTTTTCTGCGCATGGGCTTCAAGGAATATGATACCGGACAGCAGTCCAGCTGGATGGTCCAGCTTTCCGATTCAACGGAAGCAGAGGAAGGTCAGAATTAATGAAGCGTCTGCGCAAAGTAAAAATCCTCGCAACGCTGGGTCCGGCCTCATCGGAAGAAGCAATGATCCAGAAGCTGCACGAAGCCGGCGCAGACCTCTTCCGCATCAATATGAGCCACGCAAGCCACGATCTCATGCAAACGCTGATCGAACGCATACGAAAGGTCGAAGAGCGTTGCGGGCGCCCGATCGGCATTCTGGCGGACCTTCAGGGCCCCAAACTCAGGGTCGGCAAGTTTGCCAGCGGCGCGGTGGAGCTTTTGCCGGACCAGATCTTCACGCTTGACAAGGACGAGAAGCCCGGCGACGCCAAGCGTGTCCAGCTTCCGCATCCGGAGATATTCGAGGCCGTCGAGGCAGGGCACCGGCTGTTGATCGACGACGGACGATTGCAGCTGAGGGCTGAAAAGTCCGACGGCGAAAAAATCGTCTGCACCGTGGTTTCGGGAACCAAGATTTCCGACCGCAAGGGCGTCAGCCTGCCGGATACGACCCTCGGTGTCGGCGCCCTGACCGACAAGGACCGCAGCGATCTCGATGCCGTGCTTGCAACGGACGATGTGGACTGGGTGGCGCTGTCCTTCATACAGCGGCCGGAGGATCTCGCCGAGGTGCGCAAGGTTGCGCGCTCGCGGGTCGGCCTCATGGCGAAGATCGAAAAACCCCAGGCCATCGAGCGGATCGACGAAATCATCGAACTGTCCGACGCGCTCATGGTCGCGCGCGGCGATCTCGGTGTGGAAATGCCGATCGAATCGGTGCCGGGGCTGCAAAAGCAGTTGACGCGCGCCTGCCGGAAAGCCGGCAAGCCGGTGGTGGTCGCCACGCAGATGCTGGAATCGATGATCTCCGCGCCGGTGCCGACAAGGGCCGAGGTCTCGGATGTCGCGACGGCGGTCTTCGAGGGCGCGGATGCGGTGATGCTGTCGGCGGAATCGGCGGCCGGCGATTATCCGGTGGAAGCGGTTTCCACGATGGCGTCGATCGCCCGCAAGGTTGAGCGCGATCCGAATTATACCGGCATTGTCCATGCGCAGCGTTCGGAGCCCGAGGCGACGGGCGCCGATGCGATATCGCTCGCGGCGCGGCAGATCGCCGAGACGCTGAAACTGTCCGCCATCGTGTGTTACACATCGTCCGGAACGACCGGAATGCGCGCCTCGCGCGAGCGTCCGCAGGTGCCGATCATCGCGCTTTCCCCGGTGATCCAGACCGCGCGCCGCCTGTCCGTTGTCTGGGGGCTTCATTGTGTGGTCACGGAGGATGCGCGCGATCTCGACGACATGGTCGACCGGGCCTGCCGGATCACGTTCCGCGAGGAGTTCGGCAAGCCCGGCGACAGGGTCATCATCTCGGCCGGGGTTCCGCTCGGAACGCCGGGCGCGACGAACATGCTGCGCATCGTCTATATCGGCTCGGACGGCATGACCGGGATCTGATTGATCGCCGAGGAGCGTTGGGGAATTGACGGCGGGGGATTGCTCGCCTCCCCGCCGGCGGCGATGTCGCGCTCGACCTTGCGGGCGATCGCGGCGAGGTTGACGTCCTTTCCGCCGAGTTTTTCGATGGCCGCGATACACAGGTCCGTTGCCGCGTAATCGGGCTTGTGGCCGACGCCCTTGAGCACGTGAAGTTCCGCGCCGTCGACCGCCCGGGCGAGCGCGCGCGAGTGGATTTCCGTCGAGACGACATAGTCTTCGTCGCCGGCGACGATTATGGTCGGCCGGTCGATCTCCCGGTAGCGCGGGGTTGTCCTGACGATATGATCGTAGAGGTTCGTCACGTCATGGGCGTTGTGGTTGAATGTCGTTGGACGCAGCACCAGCGCGGTTCCCGAGCGGGCAAGGTAGTCGGGCGGGTAATCGTTGGGGCTGAAAACGCAGCGCGCCGCTCGATCGATACGCAGGAGACCGGCGGGCATGGCAAGGAGCCATGTGGCCAGCTTGCCGACAAACGGGGCCGTCGCGAGATGATAATGCCAGTCTATGCCGCCGGGCCACGGATGCGAAACCGTTGCGAGGAACAGCAGACCGTTCACCCTTTCGGGTGTTTCCAGGGCCATGTTCGCGGCAATGACACCGCCGAAGGAGTGGCCGACGATCAGTGCGTCGGAGATGTTCTTGCGGCGCATCAGTTCGGCGACCGCACGCGCCTGCGCGTCGGGAAAAGCGTTTTGCGGGTCGCCGCGATCCGACCATCCGTGACCGGGGCGGTCTACAAACAGCAGTTCGGCGCGGCCTTCAAGCCGTTTGCGGAACGCTTCAGCCTGATCCCTGAGGTTGCCGCTGGCGCCGTGGAGAAAGACGATGGCCGGAAGGTCGGCGTTTTCAGGCGCGGGGACATGCAGAGCATGCAACCGGTATCCGCCGACATCGACGAATTCGCCGATGGGGGGATAGAGCCGCTCGATCCGTCTGCTCTGTATCCAGGAAAAGAGGATCAGCCCCGTGAAAATTGCTGCAATCGGAAACAGGATTAATACGTTCAATGCCGTGACAAACCCGTTGGATCAGATCTCGTCGCCGTCCAGTTCCTCGGACAGCTCACCGACACGTTTTTGAGCCTCGCGCATTGCCGGATAAACTTCAAGGACCTTGAGATAGGTGCCGAGGGCCGCTTCATCGGAGCCCGCAGCGGACAAGATGGACGCCATGCCCATCAGCGCGCCGAAATGCCTGGGCTCCAGTTGAAGCACCACATGGATGTCGGCCATCGACTTGGCGTGATTGTCCATCATGTAGTGCAGGGTGGCGCGGCGGTTCCATCCCTCGGCGAATTGCGGGGAGAGGACCGTCACCTGATCGAGCAGGTCGAGGGCGGTGTAATAACGCCTGTCGCGTATGGCGTCATTGGCCCATTGCATGAGCTGATTGGCCGTCGCGCTTTCGGATTTGCGCCACTCCGCCCAGATCCTGTCGGCAATTCGCCGCGCCGATGCGGGTTCCGGTTCGCGTTTCAGTTCGACGAAATAGTCGTCGATCCTCTCGGACCGTGTCTTGATGACGGGGGCAACGGCTTCGCCGGTGGCGGGCTGATCGCTTTCGGCCTTTGCGGGTGCTGTGCCGGTAAAGACGGCGGAAGCGACCAAAACGGCCGCGAGCGGGCTATGGACAAATGCAAATCGGCGCATTCCATAAACATATGACGCATGCGCCGATGGTCAAACGCAAATTTTGGTGAGCAGCAAACCGCTATACGGCGATCAGCCCTGCCGCGCCTTGAAGCGGGGGTTCTGCTTGTTGATGATGTAGACACGACCTTTGCGGCGCACCAGACGGTTTTCGCGGTGGCGGGTCTTCAGCGCTTTGAGAGAGTTTTTGATCTTCATCGTTCCGTACCCGTGATCAGCGCCCGCAGCCGGCAGCCAATGGGCAGATACACAATCAAAAGCGCGCCTTCCGGCGCGCTCAATTCGTTGCGCATGCGTTTACGCGCAACGTCTCCTGATGTCAACCGCCGCCGGCCTGTTTTGCCGGGCCCGTGAGCCGTGTGACATGGCCCATCTTGCGGCCTGGACGGGCCTCGAGCTTGCCGTAAATGTTGACGAGTGTATCGGGCCGGCGCAGATAGGTGTCCAGCTTGTCGATGTCCTCGCCGATCAGGTTGTCCATCTCGCAGTCGCTGTGCCTGTCGCAGGCAGCCAGCGGCAGGTTGCAAATGGCGCGGATATGCTGCTCGAACTGGGACGCGGTGCATGCGGCCTCGGTCCAGTGACCGGAATTGTGAACGCGCGGAGCGAATTCGTTGGCGAGCACATCGCCATTATCGAGCACGAAGAACTCCACGCCGATGACACCCACATAGTCAAGCCGGGCGAGTATGGTCTCGGTGGCGTTCCTCGCGGCGTCCGCCGTCGCCTGCGCGATACCCGAGGGTACGACCGAGCGCCGCAGGATTCCCTCCTCGTGAAAATTGCGGCTCGGATCGAAGCTGACGACCGTGCCGTCGGTCGCCCGTGCGGCGATCACCGATATCTCGGCTGTGAAGGGAACGAGGCTTTCCATAATCAGCGGCACGCCGCCGAGCTCGGCATGGGCGTCCGCCGCGTCCGCGCCCGGGGCGTTGTAAAACCGCTGTCCCTTGCCGTCATAGCCGAGGCGGCGTGTCTTCAGTACAGCCTTGCCTTGAAAATCGGCCAGCGCTTCGTCGACCTCCCGCTGGCTGTCGACCGCGACGAAGTCCGCCGTGGCGACGCCGCTCTCTTTCAGGAAGCGTTTTTCCAGAAAACGGTCCTGGGAAATCTCAAGCGCCGTCGGAGGCGGGTAGACCGGTTTGCTGGATGCAAGGCGATGCGCCGCTTCGACGGGCACGTTCTCGAATTCATAGGTAATGACGTCGCAGAGCACCGCGAGCGTATCCAGTGCATCCGTGTCGTCGTAGTCGGCGGTAATCTGACTGCCTGCCACCTGCGAGGCCGGGCATTTTTCCTGAGGCTCGAGGATGATTGTGGAAAAGCCGAGCCGGGCGGCGGCCATGGCAAGCATGCGCCCGAGCTGGCCGCCGCCGACAATGCCGATCGTATGTCCGCTCATCGTCAGCTCTCGTCTTCAGGCTGCCGGGCGACGGCATCGGACCGCGCCTGACGCCATCGGTCAAGGCGTGTCGCGAGGTCCTCGTCCGACAGGGCCAGGACCGCTGCCGCCAGCAGCGCCGCATTGGTTGCGCCGGCCTCGCCGATGGCCAGGGTGCCGACCGGAACGCCCGCCGGCATCTGAACGATGGACAGGAGGCTGTCCTGCCCGGAAAGCGCCCTGGAACGGATGGGGACGCCGAATACCGGCAAGGGTGTCATGGATGCCGTCATGCCCGGAAGATGGGCCGCGCCGCCGGCGCCGGCGATAATCGTGCGAAACCCCTTGTCACGGGCGGTTTTGGCGAATTCGACCATGCGGTCCGGCGTGCGGTGGGCCGAGACGATCAAGGCCTCGTAGCCGATTCCAAGCTCGTCCAGGGTCTGTGCCGCATGTTTCATCGTCGGCCAATCCGACTGGCTGCCCATTATGATTGCGACTGGCGCGGTCGTGCTCATGGTCTGGCCTCGTCTTCAAGCGATGATGTCAGGTATGATCTGGTCTTCGACCTTGGCGATCTTGTCCTTGATCGCAAGCTTTTTCTTCTTCATGCGCTGCACCTGAAGCGCATCACAACCAACGGTGACCATTGCCTTGATCGCGGCGTCGAAATCCTCGTGTTCCTGGCGCAAACGTGCGACCTTCAAGCGCAGTTCAGCCTGTTCCTGGTCCGACATGCCATCTCCCCGTCGTCAGCATGAATGCAAGCCCTTCCAATTCCGGCGGTTGAAGAGCATGCGGCATGCTCTAGCACTTTGTTGGATACCGCAAAACAGCATTCGTCATAAAGTTATCCACGATCTTGAAATTTATCTTCGACAACATCCATATTTTAATGGCACAATCTGAAGTCGCTGCCCTCGTCGGCGGCATGACAGGCAAAGAAAAGGAGTTGTTCTATGGCAATCCAAGCTCGTCTTGAAACGCTTGAAAAGAAACACGGCGTTCTGGAAGAGGAACTCCACCTGGCTCTCAATCATCCCTCGTATGATGATACCACGATAAGCGACATCAAGCGACGCAAGCTGCGAATCAAGGATGAGATCGAGCGATTGCGAGGAGAAATGTCGCAAACGGATCGTATGGAGCTGAACTAGTTTTGCATCGGAGCTGCCGCTGCGGGTCTTCCGCATTCGGGCAGTTCCGCCATCTTCTCCGGTGCCGGAGCGTCAGTCTCACGGAGCGTTTTTCGCCTGTTCGCGAAGGACGAATTTCTGGATTTTTCCCGTCGATGTCTTGGGCAGGTCCTGAAAAATCACATATCTTGGACATTTGAAGTGCGCGATCAGTCCGCGGCAATGCGCGATGATTTCATCGGCGGTCGCCTCGTGTCCCGGCTTGAGCTCGATGAACGCGCAAGGGGTTTCGCCCCATTTGTCGTCGGGACGCGCGACAACGGCGGCGGCCTGGACCGCCGGGTGCTTGTAGAGCGCATCCTCGACCTCGATGGACGAGATGTTCTCGCCGCCCGAAATGATGATGTCCTTTGACCGGTCCTTGAGCTGAATATAGCCGTCGGCATGCATGACGCCGAGGTCGCCGGAATGGAACCAGCCGCCGGCAAAGGCCTCCACGCTGGCGTCGGGGTTCTTCAGATAGCCCTTCATGACGATATTGCCGCGAAACATGACCTCGCCGATGGTTTCGCCGTCCGCCGGAACCGGCTCCATGGTTTCGGGGTCGCGCACCGAGAGATCCTCAAGGGCCGTGTAACGCACACCCTGACGGGCTTTCATGGCGACGCGCCGTTGCTCGTCGAACTCGTCCCATTCACGGTGCCACTCATTGACCACCGCCGGCCCGTAGGTTTCGGTCAGGCCATAGAGGTGAACGACTTCGAAACTGGCCTCCGCCATCTGCGCCAGAACGGATTCCGGCGGCGGCGCCGCGGCGGTGTTGAAGGAGACGGTCTGGCTGAACGTGCGTTTTTCCTCCTGCGGTGCGTTGAGCAATGTCGCCATGACGATCGGCGCGCCGCACAGATGGGTTATGCCGTGTTCGGCGATGGCGTCGTACATGGCGCCGGCCCGGACCCAGCGCAGGCACACATGGGTGCCGGCGACGACGCCGAGGGTCCAGGGAAAACACCAACCGTTGCAATGGAACATCGGCAGGGTCCACAGATATACCGGATGCCGGCCCATGCCCGAGGCGACAACATTGGCGTAACCCATCAGCGCAGCGCCGCGGTGATGGTAGACGACCCCCTTCGGATTGCCGGTCGTGCCGGACGTGTAGTTCAGCGAGATCGAATCCCACTCGTCGTCGGGGAGCCGCCACTCGTAATCGGGATCGCCCTTCGAGAGGAATGCCTCATAGTCTTCCGCGCCGATGCGCGCGCCCTTTTCGAAGGGCGTGTTTTCTCCGAATTCGGGATCGTCGTAGTCGATGACAAACGGCGAGACGGAAGCGATCTCCAGAGCCTGTTTGACGACAGCGGAGAACTCGCGGTCCACAATCAGTATCCTCGCTTCCGCATGATCGAGCTGGAAGGCGATGATGGCCGCGTCGAGGCGGGTGTTCATCGAATGCAGCACCGCACCGGTCATCGGCACGCCGTGATGGGCTTCGAGCATGGCCGGCGTGTTGGACAGCATGACCGAAACGGTATCGCCCTTGCCGATGCCGCGCGTTGCCAGGGCTGACGCCAGGCGCCGCGAGCGGGCATAAAGGGTCCGGTAGTTCATGCGCAGCGAACCGTGAATCACCGCGATGTGGTCGGGATAGACGCTCGCGGCGCGCGCCAGATGGGTGAGCGGCGTCAAGGGCTGGTAATTGGCGGGATTGCGGTCGAGACCGGTCTCATACGGATTGACTGTCATGCTTCCTCCCGAAGGTCTGATCCTATTCAGTCCCATAGCGCATTCAAGCCGTCCGCAACAAGTTTGACCGACGTCGCCAGGATAATCAGATACATGAGGGGGTAGAAAACCTCCGGACGCATGCGTTTGACGACCCAGGCGCCGGCAAATGTCGCCAGCGGCGCGAGTGGCATGAGGACAAAGGATGTCGTCAGATTGCCGGTGTCGAACTGGCCGAGGGCGAAATACGGGATCAGCTTGACCGCGTTGACGATCGCGAAGTAGCGGGTGCTGGTCCCGACATAGATTTTCGGATCGAGGCGCAGCGGCAGGGTGTAGATCTGAAACGGCGGGCCGCCGGCATGGGTGACGAAGCTGGTGAAACCGGAAATCGTGCTCCAGAACGTCGCTTTTGCCGGTTGCTGTCGCGCCGGCGGCGTGTGGTTTCCGCCGCGCGCCCGGTAGCGTTCATAAATATAGCGGCAGACAAAGGCCATGGCGATGAGCCCGACGAGGAGCCGTATCAGGCCGACCGTGACAAGCGAGGCCGTCAACCAGCCGATGGCGATCCCGATCATCGCTCCGGGCAGCATGATCTTGAGCGTGGTCCGGTCATTGTGATGGCGCCATATCCAGAGGCTGACAATGTCCATGACGATGAGGATCGGCAGCATGATGGCGGCTGCCTGGACCGGCGGCATGACCAGCGCCATGATGGGCACGCCCATGAGTGCAAACGCGCCGCCGAGACCACCCTTGGACAGGCCGACAAGGATAACGGCCGGAACGGCCGCCGCGTAAAAGATGAAATCTGTGGGCATGGGTGCTGTTGATCCGAACTCCCGCGTGGTCTATCGGGAAGCGAATGAAAAGGCGAGGGTTTCGTGCGGATTTGCGCCGCCCGGCCTCTTCGGTTCAGTGAGTGTCCATGTCAGACGTTGAAAACAGGTGCAGGCTGGTGCTGATCGCACCGCCGGTGAACGATCCGGACGCCGCGCGCGGGCTTGTTGCCGATGCGTTGCGGGGCGGGGATGTCGCCTCCGTCATCCTGCCCCAGTACGCCCTTGACGAGCGCGCGTTCCAGGACGTCGCCGAGGCGGTTGTCCCGGTCGTGCAGAAAGCCGGCGCGGCGGCTCTGATCGCCGGCGATACGAGGATAGCGGCGCGTTGCAAGGCGGACGGGCTGCATATCGATGGCGGCCGCGACCGCGTCGCGGATGCGATCGATCGCTTTGCTCCTGATACGATTGTCGGGGCGGGCAGGGCAAAGGATCGCCACAGCGCGCTGGAGATCGGCGAGTTGCGGCCCGACTACGTGTTTTTCGGCAAACTCGACGGCGACATCAAGGCCGAACCGCATCCCGGGAATGTCGCACTCGGGCAATGGTGGGCCTCGATGGTGGAGATACCGTGTGTCGTCATGGGCGGGCGGGACGCGTCCCGCGTGCTGGATATCGCAGAAAGCGGTGCGGAATTCCTGGCGCTGCGGGATGCGGTTTTTGCCGATGCCGGCGCCGCGGCGATGAAGGTCACGGAAGTCAATGCGATGCTCGACGAAAAAGCGCCACGGTTTGAAGATTAGGTGCCGCAATGACGAGACTTGCGATCATCATTGCCGCGCTGGCCATCCTTTTTGCACCGATCGGAACGGCTTATGCGGTTGAAGGCCCGGAAGCCACGGCTGCGCCGGAAGGCGATGCGGCCTATGGTGCGTTCCAGCGCGGTCTTTATCTCACGGCTTACCAGTTGGCGCTGCCGAGAGCCAAACTCGGGGATCCGGCCGCCCAGACCCTTGTTGCCGAAATCTACTCACGCGGCCTCGGCGTTCCGCTGAACATGAAGGAAGCGGCCTTCTGGTACGAAAACGCCGCCGAGGGAGGCGACACGGCGGCGCAGCTGAAATATGCGCTGTTGCTGCTCGAAGGCAGGCATGTGACAGGTGATCGCGACAGGGCGCTGGAACTGATGAAGCAGGCGGCGGATGCGGGCAATTCGTCGGCGCAGTTCAATTACGGACAGATGCTCATCGCCGACCAGCCGGGCAAGGAGGGCATTGACAAGGCGTTGCCCTATATGACCCGCGCGGCGGAAAGCGGGATTGCCGACGCGCAGTTCGCGCTGGCACAGATTTATGCCTATGGCACAGGAATTGAGGCCGATCCCGAGACGGCGCGCATGTGGATGATCCGGGCGGCGCGCTCCGGCTTCGACACAGCGCAGCTCGATCTTGCCGTCTGGCTGATCGACGGCATCGGCGGCGATGTCGACTACGAAGCCGGTTTCGGCTGGATGCGCCGGGCGGCCAATCTCGGCAATGTCATGGCGCAAAACCGGTTGTCGCATCTTTATATCAACGCGATCGGAACACGGCCCGATCCGATCGAAGCGGCAAAGTGGTATATCCTCTCCCGCCGCGCCGGCCTCGACGATCGCGGTCTTGAGGACTTCTTTCAGGGCCTGACGGCGGACGAACAGAAAGCCGGCATCGAGGCAGCCAACAATTTCCGCTCGCGTTAGCCACGATTCACGTGGAACGGCGGCGGTTGCCGGGCTGTCCGGGCGACGTGTGCCCGGCCCGCATCCGATGTTAGGCAGAGCGGGCTTGCATGTGCCGCACAATTGTGTTCTTGAGGCGCCGGGTTGACAGAAGACCGGAAACGCTCCCATGAAGATAAACGGAAACGAGATTCGCCCCGGAAACGTCATTGAGCACAATGGCGGGTTGTGGGTGGCCGTCAAGACAAATGCCGTCAAACCTGGAAAGGGCGGCGCGTTCAATCAGGTCGAGCTGAAGAACCTGATCGACGGGACGAAGCTGAACGAACGGTTCAGGGCGTCCGAGACGGTCGAGAAAGTGCGATTGGAACAGAAAGAGTTCCAGTATCTCTTCGAGCAGGGCGACATGCTCGTCTTCATGGACAACGAGACGTATGAACAGCTCGAACTGCCGCAGGAATTTGTCGGCGACCGATCGAAATTCCTTCAGGACGGCATGATGGTGACCGTCGAACTCTATGAGGAAAAGCCGATCGGTATCTCGCTTCCCGATCAGGTCAGCCTGACCATCACCGAAGCCGATCCGGTGGTTAAGGGCCAGACGGCGGCTTCCTCCTACAAGCCGGCGGTGATGGAAAATGGCGTGCGCGTCATGGTGCCGCCGTTCATCGAAGCCGGCGAGCGTATTCTGGTCGACACGAACGAGATTACCTATATCCGCCGGGCGGACTGAAACCGTCCGCCCTTCCTGCATCTCTCAAGGCATCACAATGGCCCGCTCAGCGCTACTCAACGTCATGGTTCAGGCCGCCCTGAAGGCGGGCCGGTCCCTTTCCCGCGATTTCGGCGAGGTGCAGAACCTGCAGGTATCCCTGAAGGGCCCGAGCGATTATGTCAGCCAGGCCGACCACAAGGCCGAGGAGATCATCCTCGGCGAACTTAGAAGGGCGCGGCCGACCTACGGGGTGCTGGCGGAAGAAAGCGGTGCGGACAAGGGAACGGACGGCCAGCACCGCTGGCTCGTCGATCCGCTGGACGGGACCACCAATTTCCTGCACGGCATTCCGCTGTTTGCGGTTTCGATCGCGCTTGAAAGGGCCGGGGAGATCGTCGCGGGCGTTGTCTACAACCCGGCGATGGACGAACTCTACACGGCCGAGAGGGGCGGCGGCGCATTCCTGAATGACAGGCGGATGCGGGTTGCCGGCCGCAGGCAGCTTGCGGATTGTGTCGTCGGCACGGGCGTTCCGCATCTCGGCCGCGGCCAGCACGGACAATATCTCATCGAACTCAGCCACATGATGGGCGAGGTCGCCGGTATCAGGCGTCTCGGTTCGGCGGCGCTGGATCTTGCCTATGTGGCCGCCGGGCGCATGGACGGCTATTGGGAAGACGGCCTTTCGCTCTGGGATCTTGCCGCGGGCATCATTCTCGTGCGTGAGGCCGGAGGCTTTGTCTCGGATCGCGACGGCGGCGGGAAAATCTTCGAGAAGAAGAGTATCGTTGCCGGCAATGAGCGTGTTCATAAAGAGTTACTGCCCATCCTGAAGCGGCCGGCAAAATAGGGTCGCATTTTCGTTCTAGGTGCTAATCTTGCCTTCGGCCTTTCCTTTCTTCGTTGTTTTTGTTTAGTTTCATCAGGATCGATTTGGGGGCATGAAAAGAGCAGTGCGGAGCAAGCGGGACGGCTGATTGGCGGCCGATGGTGATTTGCCCGTGTAAGAGGGAAGCGGGCCGTGCGGGCACCAAGAGGGCGACGCGGCACCGAAAAGGTAGGGTACACAGCTTATGGCAAAGCTAAGACTGTCGGGCTGGGGCTTGTCGGAACGGGATTTGGGGGTCGAGCCGCACCGCTTGTCGAGCCCGCTGGTGTTCTTCTGGAGCCAGGTCATCTTCCTTATCATGACCGGCTTCCTGGCCGCCATTCTCTATCGCCAGATATCAAGCGCGTTCTTTGCAAATCCGGGCCTTAACGGCCTGATTTTGTTTGTACTGGCCATCGGTGTCCTGCTGGCGGTGAATCAGGTCCTCAGGTTGCGCCCCGAGGTCAGCTGGGTCAATTCCTTCCGCCAGGGCAACGACCGGATGCGCGGCTCGCGCAGCCCGACGCTGCTGGCGCCGATGCGGGTCCTGCTCGGGCGCAAGCAGTCCATGTCGCTTTCGACGACGTCGTTGCGCTCCATTCTCGATTCCATCGCCACCCGGCTCGACGAGTCGCGCGATACCTCGCGCTACATGATCGGACTGCTTGTTTTCCTCGGTCTGCTGGGAACCTTCTGGGGGCTGCTTCAGACAATCGCGTCGATCAACGATGTCATCCAATCGCTCGACCCGGGATCCGGCAATACGAACGACGTCCTGCAGGAATTGAAGGACGGGCTTGAAGCGCCGCTCGCCGGTATGGGGACGGCGTTTTCATCATCCCTTTTCGGACTGGCCGGATCGCTTGTTCTCGGATTTCTGGACCTGCAGGCGGGCCGGGCGCAGAACCGCTTTTACACCGAGCTTGAGAACTGGCTCTCGACGGTTACGGATCCCGATTTCGATATCGCCGCCCCGGAACTCGCGACCGGCGCCGAATCCTCCGAGGATATCCGCCGCCTCTCGGAAACCGTTCAGACCATGGCGCAGGCCGGCGGCGGCATCAACCAGCGCTCGACCGCGGCCATGGCCAATCTCGCCGAGGGTATCCAGGGCCTTGTGAAGAACATGCGCAACGAGCAGCAGATGCTGCGCGACTGGATCGAGGCACAGCAGTCCGAAGCCAAGGCGATGCGGCAGACCCTCGACACGCTCGGCGAGGAAATCGGCAAGATGGACGGCAACGCCAAGAAGTCCAAGGGTAGCTAGAGCAAGTCTGGGTTGGATTGGAACATTTGATGGTGGAAAATCGGTTCATTCGGCAAGGCGCGTCGCGCAGCGCGATGCAGCGCATCGGGCAAGAGGCGCAACGCTGCCGATGGGCCGATTTTCCCCACCCTTGAAAGGAAGAGGATATTGGAGAATACCGCTGAATGGGCCGGGCGATTTTGCCCTCTGACCGCGTTGGCTCGCGCTTGTGGTGGGGGTACACCACGGTGCGCAACCCGCCTAGTCAGAGACCAAAATCGCCGCGGTCAAATGTTCCAATCCAACCCAGGCTTGCTCTAGAGCATGGCGCTGGCTCGAAACCGACGCGGCGACCGCGGGGTCGATTACTGGCCCGGATTTGTCGATGCGCTGTCGACACTGCTGCTGGCCATCATGTTTCTGCTGTCGGTCTTCGTGATCGCGCAGTTTCTCCTGAGCCGGGAAATCAGCGGCCGCGACGAAGTGCTGAACCGTCTTAACTCGCAGATCAACGAACTCACCCAACTCCTGGCGCTCGAACAGTCCGGCCGCCAGGACCTTGAAGACGCGCTGGCGAATATGCGGGCAACGCTGGATGATGCCGAGAGCGAGCGCTCACGCCTTCAGGAACTTCTGGCGCGCGGAGCAGGCGCATCGAGCGCGGCGGAAGCGCAGATCGGTGTGCTCAGCCAGTCGCTTGACGAGGAGCGCCAGATCAGCGCGCGCGCGCTGTCACAGGTGGAACTGCTCAATCAGCAGATTGCCGCGCTGCGCCGTCAGATCGCCGCGCTTGAGGATGCGCTCGACGCATCTGAAAGCAAGGACCGCGAATCGCAGGCAAAAATCGCCGATCTCGGCCGCCGCCTCAATGTTGCGCTTGCGCAGCGGGTTCAGGAACTGAACCGCTATCGCTCGGATTTTTTCGGACGGTTGCGTGAAATCCTCTCCGACCGGGAAAACATCCGCATCGTGGGTGACCGGTTCGTTTTCCAGTCCGAGGTTCTGTTTCCCTCGGGCAGCGATCAGCTCAATGTGGAGGGCCAGCAGGAGATGGCCAAGCTGGCGAGCGCCCTTCAGGACCTTGCCCGCGAAATTCCCGAGGACATCAACTGGGTGCTGAGGGTTGACGGCCATACGGACAACGTGCCGCTCTCGGGAACCGGCCGGTTTGCCGACAACTGGGAACTGTCTTCGGCGCGCGCCACCTCCGTGGTGAAATACCTCATCGGCCGGGGTGTCCCGGCAAACCGTCTTGTCGCCGCCGGATTTGGCGAGTTCCAGCCCATCGAGGAAGGCAATTCGACCGAGGCCCGCGCCACGAACCGCCGCATCGAGCTCAAGCTGACCGAGCGCTGAGGGCGCTTTCGGGGCTGTCGGCGGTTCCGTCTCGTCGCCGGACATGCGGACATTGGAGGAAAGATGGATTGTGACGTCATCGTTGTGGGCGCCGGGCTTGCCGGGCTTGTTGCCGCGGCGGAGCTCGCGGATGCCGGCAAATCGGTCATCGTCGTCGATCAGGAAAACGAGAACAATATCGGCGGGCAGGCCTTCTGGTCTTTCGGAGGCCTGTTCTTTGTCGATTCGCCCGAGCAGCGGCGGCTGCGCATTCGCGACAGCCACGCGCTGGCCTGGCAGGACTGGCGGGGATCGGCCGGTTTCGACCGGGACGAGGACCACTGGCCGCGCCGGTGGGCCGAGGCCTATGTCGACTTCGCCGCCGGGGAGAAACGCTCCTGGCTGCATCAGCAGGGCGTTCGCTGGTTCCCGGTTGTCGGCTGGGCGGAGCGCGGCGGCGGGCTGTCCGACGGTCACGGCAATTCGGTTCCGCGCTTCCACATCACCTGGGGCACGGGGCCCGGGCTTCTGGCTCCGTTCGAACGGCGGGTCCGCGAGGGAGTGGCGCGCGGTAGGGTAAGGCTGTGTTTCCGCCACCAGGTCGACGACATCACCGTGACGGACGGCCGTGTGACCGGCGTCAGCGGCAGCCTTCTGGAAGAGACGGACGCGGCACGCGCCGTTCAGTCCTCACGCGCGGTGGCCGGACGCTTTTCCCTCGCCGCCGGCGCGGTGATCGTGACCTCGGGCGGTATCGGCGGTAATCACGATCTGGTGCGCAGGAACTGGCCGCGCGACCGGCTCGGCGAGCCGCCGTCAAACATGGTGGCGGGCGTGCCGCATCATGTCGACGGCAGGATGCTGCAGATCAGCGAGGGGGCGGGCGCCGCCGTCATCAATTCGGACCGTATGTGGCATTACACGGAAGGCGTGAAGAACTGGGACCCGATCTGGCCGAAACATGGCATTCGCATCCTCCCGGGGCCGTCGTCCTTCTGGTGCGACGCGCGGGGAAACCGCATGCCTGTCCCCTGCCTGCCCGGGTTCGACACACTGTCCACGCTCGGCCACATCATGCGGACCGGCCACGACTACAGCTGGTTCGTGCTGACCCAGTCAATCATTGAAAAGGAGTTCGCGCTTTCCGGTTCGGAGCAGAATCCCGATCTCACCGGAAAGAGCATCGCAAAGGTGCTGCAGCGCGTCAGAAAGGGCGCGCCCGCGCCGGTCGAGGCGTTCAAGCAGAAGGGCGAGGACTTTGTCGTGCGTGATACGCTTGACGCGCTGGTGGATGGAATGAATGCCCTGACCGGCGAAGACCTGATCGATCTCGATCACCTGCGCGTGCAGATCGAGGGGCGCGACCGGGAGATCGAAAACGCCTATTCCAAGGACCTTCAGATCGTCGCCATGCGTGGCGCGCGCAATTTTATCGGCGACAGGCTGATCCGTACGGCCAAGCCGCATCGCATCCTCGATCCGAAGCACGGGCCGTTGATCGCCGTGCGGCTGAACATCCTCACCCGCAAGACGCTGGGCGGTATCCATACCGATCTTTCCGCCCGGGTGCTCGACCGGGCCGGCAATGTGATCGACGGCCTCTATGCGGCCGGCGAGGCGTCCGGATTCGGCGGCGGCGGAATGCATGGCTACAATGCGCTTGAGGGAACGTTTCTCGGCGGCTGCATTTTTTCCGGCCGCACGGCGGGGCGGGCGGCCTCCGGTGCCGTCTGACCGGCTCGCCGGGACATAAGGCCATGGAGGCCGCAGGCGATGGGTGAAGACCGTAATCCAGGCTTGCTCTAAAGATCCGGGATTTATTGCGCGGCCTCGGTTTCCGACGCGTCGTCGTGCTGAAACTGCAGCCGGGCGAGGCGGGCATACATGCCGCCTTTCTTGACGAGGCTCGCATGATTGCCTTCCTCGACGATCCGGCCTTGATCCATCACCAGGATCCGGTCGGCTTTCTTGACGGTCGCAAGCCGGTGCGCCACCACGAGGGTCGTGCGGCCCTTCATCAGGACGTTGAGGGCCTTCTGCACCAGCGTTTCGCTTTCCGCGTCGAGCGCCGACGTCGCTTCGTCCAGCAGCAGGACCGGAGCGTCCTTCAGGAGCGCGCGGGCTATGGCGATGCGCTGGCGCTGACCGCCCGACAGCGTGATCCCGCGCTCGCCGACCAGCGTGTCGTAACCCTTCTCCATGCGGGTGATGAAAGGGTCCGCCAAAGCGGCCTTTGCCGCGTCCCGGATCTCCGCCTCCGTCGCGTCGGGACGTCCAAACGCGATATTGTCCCTGATGGAGCTTGCGAAGATCGCCACATCCTGCGGCACGCTGGCAAGGCGGTGGCGGATGGCGGCGGGATCGGCCTTTTTGACGTCGACATCGTCCAGAAGGATCGTGCCGCCGGCAGGGTCGTAAAAGCGGCTGATCAGCCAGAAAAGCGTGCTCTTGCCTGCCCCGGACGGGCCGACGATCGCGACCGCTTCGCCCGGTGCGACGGAAAATGACAGCCCCTTGAGGATCGGTTCGTCGGGACGGGCCGGATAGGAGAACACGACGTCACGAAAGGCAACGGAGCCGAGCGGCGGCTCCGGCAGGGCCATGGGGTTCGCCGGCGCGGTGATTGCCGGTGTCTCGTCAACAAGCTCGGCCAGACGCCCGGCGGCTCCGGCGGCCTGGGAGAACTCGCCCCATACCTCCGACAGCGTTCCAAGGCTCGAGGCGGCCAGGATCGAATAAAGCAGGAACTGGCCCAGCGTTCCGGCGGACATCTCGCCGACAAGCACCTTGTGGGCGCCGAACCACAAAATGCCGACCACGCTGCCGAAAACCATCATGATGGCGAAGCCGGTGAGGAATGCCCTGGCACGCACGGCCGCGCGCGCCGCCATGAACGCGCTCTCCACCGCGTCGGCATATCGCCGGTTGGCCGTCGGCTCGCCGTTGAAGGCCTGCAGCGTGCGTGAGGCTCCGATGGCCTCGCTCGCATAGGCCGTCGCGTCGGCAAGCGTATCCTGCGCCTCGCGCGCGCGCCAGCGAACCGAGCGGCCGAATCCGACGAGCGGGAAGACGATGACCGGGATGGCGATCAGCACGAGGCCGGACAGTTCCGGGCTGGTCACGATCATCATGACCACCGCGCCGAGACAAAGGATCGTGTTGCGCAGGCCCATGGAGGCGGTGGCGCCGACCGCGGACTTGATTTGCGTTGTGTCGGCGCTCAGGCGGGAGACGATCTCGCCCGACTTGTTGGCATCGAAGAAGGATGGCGACAGTTCCGTCACATGGGCAAAGACGTCGCGTCTCAGATCGGACACCACCCGCTCGCCGATCGTGATGACGAAGTAGTAACGCATGGCGCTGGCAAGCGCGAGAACCGATGCGATCACCAGGAGCATGGTGAAATAGTTGTTGATGAAACCGGGGTCGGCATCGAAGAAGCCGTAGTCGATCATGCGCCGCACGGCGAGCGGAAGGGCAAGGGTGGCGGCGGCGGCCAGAAACAGTGCCGCGATGGCGCCGCTGAGCAGTCCGCGATACCGCAGGATATAGGGAAACAGTCGTGTGAGCGGTCTGAGGGACCGCATTCGGCCGGCGCCGTTAGGGTTGCTTTCCGCCACTGATTTGTTCCGTCTTGCCCGTCGGCAAAAAGCCGCTATGCCTCTTGTCAGTTTTCAGCCCTTCATGTATAGGCTCGCCATCGAATTGGAAAGCCGTGACCTTGCGGGTGTGCGGCTTTGTTTGTGACATGGGCCGGTTTGCCGCAGCGGTCTGCGCCCGGGCCGGAGTTTTAGCAGGACATAGCAATGAAGGCTGACATCCATCCCGACTATCACATGATCAAAGTGGTCATGACAGATGGCACAGAATACGAGACGCGCTCGACCTGGGGCTCGGAAGGCGACACGATGACGCTGGAGATCGATCCCAAGGCCCATCCGGCATGGACCGGCGGCCACCAGCATCTGCTTGATCGCGGCGGCCGCGTCTCGAAGTTCAAGAAGCGGTTCGAAGGCCTCGGGCTTTAGGCTTCGCGCCGGACACATCGAAAAACCCCGCCGTTTCGAGCGGGGCTTTTTTGCCGGAAAAACCGGAACTCTTCTAGTTGCTTCCGAAGGCCGTCTTCAGCAGCGAGAGTTGCGCCTGAACGGAATTCTCGTTATCCGGTATTGTCGGCGTGTTGCTATGGCGATGGTAGATTTCCCTGTCGAGCAGGGCGACCCGCGCCTGCAGGCGCAGCGAGCGTTCGACGAGATCGCGAAACGCCTCCGGCAGATCGCCCCAGCCGGGTGCGGTCCGGTCGCAGGCGAAACCGTCGAGGCGGACCTTGGCCTTCTCGGCGATCACCTGCTCACGGGTCATCTCGCCATTGTTGACGGCGCGCTGCAACAGCAGCCAGGACGCCATCTGCATCAGGCGGGTGGTCAGACGCATGGATTCGGCGGCATAAAGCACCGATGCCATGCGCGGCAGCGCCTTGGCGGCCACGCGGCCCGTTCCGTCCAGATAGGCGGCCGTTTCCTCAACCAGTCCCATTCCCTCCGAATAGAGCGATTGGAAAGATGCGGACGATGTGATGCGTTCCGCAAACTGGATTGTGTTCTTGTTGGTGTCAGCCATGCCCTGATGCCTCGTTCGGTGCGAATAATAAAGTTACTCAAACAGCTATCAAGTCGCAGCTCCGCCGTACCCGTACCGCGACTTGCACGCTCACACTGAGGCTTGCAGGCCTTCGACGCAAGGCAATTCTTAAGGAAGGGTTAACGGCTTTCAGGCTCTGATAACCAAAATGCAACAGCCCTGTTAACGGGGCTGCGGACAAAAAAAGAGCCGCATTGCGGCTCTCAGAAGTTTAACAGGGAGGCATCAAACAGAATGACATGCCGTCACTCAGTCCGAATCCAGAAGAACTGGATGGCGACGATAATGACTCGTAAAGCTTAACGCAGGGTTAACAGTCTTAAGAAAATGCGAATTTTCAAGGCCTGTTTACCATCATGCGGGCCGGGCCGGGCTAGCGGAACAACGATTCCGCCGCGTTCTTGCTTTTCTCCTTCGAGGACTTTTCGGTTTCCAGCCGCTCGATCTCCCGCTGCAGCAAGGCGATGCGCTCCTGCAACTCGTCCACGGATATCAGCGACAGATCGCAGCCGATTTCATGGGCAAGCGGCTTCTTTTCCGGTTCGTCCTCAAATATAGACATCGTTTCCTCCATGGGCATTGCCGATTTTGAATGATATGGGAATTGCAAGAGGGAATCCAACCAGGCAGGACGGGCAGGAGACACCGGACAATCATGAAAGCCATCGAAATCCGCGAACCCGGAGGGCCGGAAGTTCTTGTCGCCGGGGAGCGGCCTAAGCCCGAGCCTGCTGCCGGCGAACTGCTGATCGCCGTCAAGGCCGCCGGCGTCAACCGGCCGGACTGCCTGCAGCGCATGGGCGCTTATCCGCCGCCGCCCGGAGCGCCCGATATTCCGGGTCTGGAAGTGGCGGGGCTCGTCGAGGCCGTGGGTGAGGGTGCCGGCGCCTTTGCGGTCGGCGATCCGGTTTGCGCGCTGGTGCCGGGCGGCGGTTACGCCGAATACTGCACCGTGCACGAGACCAATGCGCTGCCCGTTCCGGCCGGGTACAGCTTCAGCGAAGCGGCCGCCATACCGGAAACCTTCTTTACCGTCTGGCACAATGTCTTTCAGCGCGGCGGGTTGAAATCGGGTGAGGTCCTGCTGGTTCACGGCGGCTCTTCGGGCATCGGCACGACGGCGATACAACTTGCCAGGCATTTCGGCGCCAGGGTGATCGTGACGGCGGGTTCGCAGGACAAATGCAAGGCCTGTCTGGATCTCGGCGCGGACCTTGCCGTCAATTACCGGGAGGACGATTTCGTTGCGGCTGTCAAAGAGGAAACGGGCGGCGAGGGCGCGGATCTCATCCTCGATATGGTTGGCGGGGACTACATTTCCCGCAACTACGAGGCTGCCGCCGTGGAGGGACGGATCGTCCAGATCGCGTTCCTGCGCGGCGCCCGCGTCGAGGCGGATTTCTCCAAGCTGATGATGAAACGCCTGGTGCATACCGGTTCGACGCTTCGCGCCCGGTCGGTCGTCTTCAAGTCCGACATCGCGTCGGAGTTGCGGCGCAGGGTCTGGCCGCTGCTTGCCAAACGCACCGTCGCTCCCGTCATGGATACGATGTTTCCGCTCGAGCGCGCATCCGACGCCCATGCCCGTATGGAAGAGGGCGATCACATCGGCAAGATCGTGCTCGATGCGGGATAGCCGGGCGCCATGACAAAAGTAATCGCACTTGTTCTGCTTCTGGCGATGATCGCCCATCTGATAAGGCCGCTCGGTCTTCCCGGTCTCAAGCGGCGCGGCGATGTCTGGAAGATCGCGGTCTTTGCCTTTCTGGCAATGATGGCAGTCGTCGTGTTGCAGATTTAGAGCTGCGGCCGCTCCTTCGAAACGTCTACAGCTAATCCACGACATTCAAGCTCGGCCCGCGAGGCGTCGTTTCCAGCATGCGCGCCCTTACGCCACCAATCTGCTGCCACAACGGGGTTCTTGTCTACACCTTCACCGAGGGCATAGCAGTGGCCTAACGCGTGCATTGCGCCGGCGTTTCCAGCATCCGCGGCTTTCCGATACCATTGTGCTGCCACAACGAGGCCCTTGTCTACACCTTGACCGAACTCATAGCATTTGCCCAACGCGTACATTGCGTCGGCGTTTTCAGCATGCGCGGCCTTACGCCACCAATCTGCTGCCACAACGGGGTCCTTGTCTACACCTTGACCGAACTCATAGCATTTGCCCAACGCGTACATTGCGTC
>NZ_CFHWAF010000027.1:0-18363 GCF_984452065.1 Hoeflea sp.
AGGATACAGGGATCGGCACCCGGCTCCACACGACCGAAGGCTTCCGGATGTACGAAGTAGTGTGTATGCGCTCTCATCACGGCAACGCCCGGTGACGTGTCCCTTGCCTCATAGCCCGCGGGAAATACCGAGGTGAAAGACAGAAAACCAACCTTGCGGCCAGATGCATCTGTGCAGACGAGTCTCCTCGCATCTGACAGATTTGCGCCGGCTCCGACGGGCTGAATTGCGAACTCTTTCAGCAAAGAGCATGTGTCCAGCAGGCCATCGTGAGACGCATCAAGCGCATGATTGTTTGCCAGGGACATCACATTGAACCCGGAGGACTTCAGAGGCCGCGCCTGGTCCGGTGATGTAACCAGGCTAAACCCGCCTGCCGTTGGCGTGCTGTTCTTCTTTGCGCTATACGCCCCCTCACAGTTGCCGAAGACAATATCGCAAGCCTCAAACACCGGCCGGACGAATTCGAACGCATCGAAATTATCGCAGCGGTTGAGAAACACATCACCGACAGCGGCCAGCCTCCAGATCGCGCTCATGTGCCGACCCTCAATCGAGGAGATGGCATGCCGCAAATCGGCCATGCTTTAGTTGTTTCAGTTCAGGCACGCTCGTTCGGCACAGATCCGTCGCATGGGGGCATCTGGGATGGAAGTGGCAACCCGGCGGGGGATTGAGCGGTGACGGTCTTTCTCCGGAAATGATCTCGACCTGACGGCCTTTGGCTCCGATTTTTGGAACAGCCTCAAGCAGCGCGATCGTATAGGGATGTTGAGGCTCTTCGAAAAGCGCCGCCTGATCGGCCATTTCAACAATCCGGCCAAGATACATGACGGCGACCCGGTCACTCAGTCGTTCCACGACACTGAGGTCATGGCTGATGAAGACGTAAGCAATGTCCATCCCCTCACGCAGATCTGCAAAAAGGTTGAGAATCTGAGCCTGGATCGATACATCCAGTGCCGAAACGGCTTCGTCGCAGATCAGGACTTTAGGCGAAACCGACAGCGCCCGTGCGATGCCGACCCGCTGGCACTGGCCGCCGGACAGCTGGTGCGGCAGCCGGTCACCGAATTCCGGTTTGAGGCCAACCATCATGAGCAGTTCATCCGCTCTTGCCGCAATGTCATTCTGCGGCACCATTCGATGGACCCTAAGCGGTTCCTCGATACTCTGCCGGATCGTTCTGCGTGGATTGAGAGACGCGTAGGGATTCTGGAAGATCATTTGGATGTTGCGAGCCCAGTTCCGTCGTTCAACCCTGTCAAGCGATACCGGTTGGCGACCGCTGAGAAGAATCTCGCCGGAGGTTGACGGGATGAGACCCGCCAATACTCTGCCGAGCGTCGACTTGCCGCAGCCGGACTCACCCACAAGCCCCAGAACCTCATTCGAAGAAAGCGCGAAGCTGACATCCTGGACCGCGCGCACGACGTTTTCCGAATTGCCGACAAGCTTACCGATCAAACCGCCGTCGGAACGGAATGTCTTCGTGAGCGCCTGGGCTTCGAGTACGACTTGCGATGTCATTCCATCCCCTGTCCGGTCTTGGAGGTTGTGTTCAGCGGGAAGAAACAGCGCACGTTTCGATTGCCGCCAATGTCCGCAAGGACGGGTGGCTGCTCACAGACGGCCTGCCTGTTGGCACAGCGCGACGCGAACTTGCAACCGTCGATGCGGTCGCCCGGCATGGGAGCGAAACCGGGAATCTGCGGCAACCTCCCGGACTTCCGGTTATAGGCCGGGATCGATTGCAGCAGACCGCGTGTATAGGGGTGCCCGGGCGCTTCGAGAACACTCGACGTCTCACCTTGCTCGAGGATTTGGCCCGAATACATGACGACCAACCGGTCAGCCAATTCGGACACGACGGCAAGATCGTGCGTGACCCAAATGAAAGCGGTTCCGCTTCGCTCCTGAAGCTGTCTGATTTCCTGCAGGATTTGCGCTTGCGTTGTCACGTCGAGCGCCGTCGTCGGCTCGTCGGCAACGATCAGATCCGGCTCGTTCAGCATTGCCATCGCGATACACACACGCTGGCGCATGCCTCCGGACAGTTCATGGGGGTATGCGTCCAAACGTTCATCTGCCGACGGAATGCCAAGCCTTGCGAGCGCATCGCGGCATTTGTCCCGAGCCTCTTTTGCGGTGATCTTATGATGCGCCGCGATCACGTTACGCATCTGCTTGCCGATGCGCATCGTCGGAGACAAGGTGGTCAGCGGGTCTTGAAACACCATTGATATCTTGTTGCCACGCACCTGCCGAAGCTCCACTTCCGACATTCGGGCCAGATCCATGCCATTGAAGACAATCCGGCCACTCACAATTCGACCCGGATGTTCGACAAGTCCGAGGATTGAAAGGCCGGCCATGGTCTTGCCGGAGCCGGATTCGCCCACCAGACCGAGTATCTCGCCACGCTTGACGTCGAAGTCGACTCCGTCGACAGCCCGCACGACCGCATGGCCAATATCAAAGTGCGTCGCCAAAGAGCGAACCGATAGCGTCAATGACGAACCCGGATTCTGTGCGTTCTGAAGCATGCTATTTCTCGGATCTCGGATTGATCAGTTCGCGAAGCCGGTCGCCAATGATGTTCACCGACACCATCAGAACGATAAGAACGACGCCCGGATAGATCGAAAGCCAATAGTTGCCACTGAGCATGAACGGATAACCGTTCGATATCAGCAGTCCCAGGGACGGCTCGGTAATCGGCAACCCGACGCCGAGAAACGACAGCGTGGCCTCAATGGAAATCGCCGATGCAATCTCAACCGTTGCCAGAATGCTGAGCGGCCCCATGCAGTTCGGAAGAATGTGGACAAACATGACCCTCGGACTACCGAACGCAAGGCATCTTGCCGCTTCAACGTATTCGCGCTCCCTCTCGACCAGCGCGGACGCCCTCACCGTCCGGGCGTATCTGGCCCATTGCACGGCAACAATGGCGATGATGACTTTATCAATCCCGGTGCCAACCAGTGCGACCAGCATCAGCGCGATAAGGACCGCCGGAAAGGACAATTGCATATCGACGATCCGCATGAGCAGCGCGTCGACGCGGCCGCCCATGTGGGCAGCGATCAAACCGAGCGAGGTGCCCAGAAAAACGGCGAGTGCGGTGGCAATAAATGCAACGCCCAGACTGATCCGCAGGCCGTATAAAATGGCGCTGAAAAGATCGCGACCCTGATCGTCCGTCCCAAGGATGAACAAGGTGGAATCGGCACCCCGGCTCATCGGAGGCAATCGAGAATCCAAGATCGACAATTGTGCGAGATCGTAGGGGTTCTGAGGCGCGATCCAGGGTGCAAGCATCGCACACAGAACGGCTATCGCCATGACGGCGAGCGAAATGGTCGCCGCCAGTGACTTCGTGAATGCGCTGAACATGACCGGCTCCTCAAGTCTCTTGATGCAAGCGGATGCGCGGATCGAGCATCGCGTTGACGATATCGACAATCAGGTTGATCGCCAGGAACAGAACAACCACGAACAGCAGATAGGCAATGATGACAGGCCGATCGGATATCTTGATGGAGTCGATAAGGAGCTTGCCGATGCCCGGCCAGGCAAACACGGTTTCGGTGACCACTGCAAATGCGACCAGGGTGCCGAAAACGAGACCAATCATCGTCACGATGGGGATCAGAACATTCCTCAAAACGTAGGCGATAAGGAGCTTGGCGGGATGAATGCCCATCGCGCGCGCGAAACGCACATAGTCCATCTGGCTATGCTCTCGAACCCCGGCGCGGGTAAGCCGGATAATCAGGGCCAGGGGAAACAAGGACAGCGTCACGGCCGGCAGAGCGAGATGAGACAGACCATCCAGGGTCAGCAGAGATGTCTCGATCCCCAGTATTGATACCGTATCACCTCTACCGCCGGTCGGCAGCCATTTGAGCTCCAGCGAGAAAACGATGATCATCAACAGGCCGAGCCAGAATGTGGGGACACTGATGCCGAGGATCGAAGCCGACGACAAGAGCCTTGCCGTCCAGTTGCTCTTTCCATATCCGGCAAGCAAACCCAACGGCAGGCCGACGGCTATTGCCAGCACAAGTCCGGCAAGCACCAACTCAAATGTCGCCGTGAGCCGGCTTGCGATCAAGGCCAGGGAGGGCTGGGCATGTGCGTAAGACGTTCCCAGGTCACCCTGGAGCGCGTTCCAGACAAATATCCAGTACTGCTCATACAGTGGACGATCCAGGCCGAGACGGCGGATGGTTTGCTCCACCACATCAGCCGGTGCGTTCGGATCAACCAGCACATAGACCGGATTGCCCAGAGCAAAGACGCCGAAGAAGATGATGATGGACACGATTACCAGCGTTATGAACGCTTGCACCGTTCTGCGCAGTAGAAACGTGACCATCATCTGCCCCTTGGCGCGTGTGCGTTATCTGGCCGGCGTCGCCGCGTCGGCTACCGTACTTTGATCGGCGTAGATCGTGTATTCCAGATCGGCCCGGGATGCGACAATCACGTTGTTGTAGAACAACGGGATAACCGCCATGTCCGCCATTGCCATGGAGATCGCCTTAGACTGGAGGCTCGCACGGGCATCCGCATCGAGCGTCGTGACCGCCTCTTCGATGATTTTATCGACGCCGTTGTTCGAATACCGGCCAACATTCCAGGTTCCGAACCCGCGGTCCTTGTCATAGGTGTGGATGGTGTGTGTCAGTGTGCCGCCGGCATCGCCACTGGTGCCGCTGCCGAACGAGAGCAGCATCAAGCTTGTACGCTCACCGTCTGCATCGCGAATTCTCGGGAACATGACCGCCTTGGGCAATGCTTCGACCTTCATGTCAAGGCCAAGCCGCGCAAGCATCTGCCCCAATGCCTGGCAGATCCGTCCATCATTCACGTAGCGATCGTTGGTGCAGTGGATGGTCAGGCCGAAACCGTCGGGATAGCCGGCGTCCGCCAGAAGCGTCCTGGCGGCCTCCAGGTCATGTTTGATCTCCGGAAGCCCCGGGGCATGGCCGAGCACCCGAGGGGCGACGTTCTGGTTCGCCGGGGTGCCGGCACCATCCATGATGCGTGCTACGAGCGCATCCCGGTCGATCGCCATAGCGATCGCCTTTCGAACGCGCACGTCCTGGAGCGGGTTTTTGTCAAGCGCGTTTCCCTCCTTGTCGGTGACAAACGGTGACACGTCCCGGCCGACATCAGGGATCAGGAACATCGTCCGATCAGACGTACCGCGATGGACCTTGATGTCTTTTTCCTGCTTCAATCGGGCAAGATCAACGGGCGGGACAAAATCGATGACGTCGACATCACCGCCCAGCAGTGCGGCAACACGTGCCGCATCATCCGAGATCACCCGGAATGTTACGCGATCCCATTTGGCCTTCGGTCCAAAATAGTCCTCGTTTCTCTCGATAACCAGCCGGTCACCGGCCTTGAATTCGACAAACTTGTAGGGACCGGCTCCGACCACCGCCTTGCCGGCAATGAAATCCATCTGGTTGGCCGAAGCCGCAATGTCGGCTGGAATGATGGAGACCTGTGCCACCTGGTGCAGCAATGCCGGGTTCGGCTCCTTGGTCTTCACACGTATGGTATCGCCATCGATAGCGCGAACGCTCTCCACGCCGCGTAACGCGCCCTTGTAGGAGGCAGCGGCATTCTCAAGGTTCAATGCCCGGTCGAATGATACCTCGACGTCCTTCGCTGTTACTTTTGCCCCGTTATGAAATCGCGCTGTGGGATCGATCTCGAAATCCCATGTTGTTCCATCGACCAGCGACCATTCCTTCGCGATCATCGGCCGGGTTCGCATCGAATTGTCGAGACGCACGAGAGAACCGTATATCTGCACGTTGTACGCACGGTTCGGTGTGGACCAGAAAAAATGCGGATCCATGGTCATCTCGGACCGTGTTCCGATTGTTAGTTCCGCGGCAACCGCTTGACCGACAAAGAGAACCGATCCGAGCGCTGCGGCACGAGCGATTGTGCCGACAGCCTGATCTAAATTCAGCGAGCGCATAGTTTTCCTCCCTATCTGCAAGGCCGGAGACGACCTCCCGCCTTCACACGTCCTCACTTAGAATTGCTGTGCCGCTGGCTGGACGCTTATGTCCAGCGGCGTCTCTCATTCGCCCGGGCAAACCTTTGCGGCGAGAACGGGGCAATGTCGATTGGTGGCTCGTCACCATTGACAAGTGAGGCGATAATCTTGCCGGTGATCGCGGCAAAACCGACGCCCTGATGGCCATGCCCGAATGCGAAAAACAGTCTTGATTGCGGGCGCGACGGCCCGATGACCGGCATGGAGTCGGGAAAGGATGGGCGGTGCCCCATCCAATATTCTCCACCGGTGGTGTTCAGATTGGGAAGCACCCTCTTTGCCTGATGCAGCATTCGCTCTGCCTTGCAGTAATCCGGAGAGGCATCCAGACCGGCAAATTCGATCAGACCGCTCAGACGCACTCCATTGCGCATGGGCGTGATCGCGAAGCCGATTTCGGGCACAATGACCGGACGCGAAATGACAATGTTCGGGTCCGGAAGCATCACGTGATATCCTCGTTCGGTGTCGAGCGGTATCGTCAAGCGAACGGATTTCAGGAGGCGGCGAGACCAGGCGCCCGCTGCAACGACTGCCATGTCATAGGGGCGGCAACCACGAATGGAAGAGAGCACGACGGAGTCTTCAGTTTCTGTGACGGCCGTAATCTCCGACTTTTCGATTTGGCCGCCATCCGATGAAAAGCGTGTCGCCAGTTCCTCGGTCAGATCGCCTGGATCCAAGGCGTGACGCGCCTCGTCAAACAAGATACCGTGCTGAAGGTTCGGGGCAAGCTCAGATTCAAGTGCATGTAAAGCATGCCGCCCGATGATATCGAATTTGACGCCACGCGCTGCCCTGATCTCTCGGGCGCGGGCGGAACCGTCGAAGGCGGCTTTCGATGAAAACACGAACAATAGCCCTTGTGACGCGATTTGACGGTCAAATGCCGACGCGCCGATGACTTCTTCGTAAGCGGCATGGGCACCGCTGAGGAGTTTATGCAGAGCGATGGATATGCTCTCGACGCGGTCCGATCTGGCTGACTGCACGAATCGGATCAACCAGGGCAACAGTCTCAACGCATACGCCCAACGAATCGATAGCGGGCCGTCGCGCGACAGCAGCATCCCCGGCACCTTTGCGATAACACCCGGCAGCGCCATGGGCACGCAGCCGCCTGAAGAGATGATCCCCGCGTTGCCGTACGACGCACCAGCGCCAATATCCGACCGTTCGATAAGCGTTACATCATGGCCGGCGCGCTGAATGAATGCAGCACAGCACACGCCAACAATCCCTCCACCAATGACGGCAACACTAGCCATGTGCGGACTCTCCGGATGCGCAGGGCATTAGCCGACAACCTCCGCATAAACACGATAGAAATTACCCCAGAGAATATCGTTGACCTGCCTGGCCGAGTAGCCGCGGCTTTCGAGCAATGCGGCCACCTCGTGCGTAACTTCCGGTTTGGCGAATTGATCAAACCGGACCGGTTGCCCGTCGTTTGTCGGCCACTTCGACGCCTCGCCGGCAGCACGCTGCGCGAACAGGTCGGTACGCTGTATGAAGTCCAATGCCAACCCGACATGCTCATGACCGACACGCTCCGCGATATAATCGATGTGGCGGAATATCTGTTCCGGGCCGGCGACACCATCGGCATCGAGAAACGCCCCGACGCCATTGATCCCGACAATGCCACCCAATGAAGCGCACGCGCTTATCTGATCATCGCGCACATTGCGATAGTGCGGAAACAATCTGTGAGCGTTTGAATGAGAGAAGATGAAAGGCTGCTGACAAAACTCCATCGCCTGCATCGTGGTGCGATAGCCGGCGTGGCTGCCGTCGACAATGATGCCTTGGCGGTTGAATTCCCGGATGAGATCGCGGCCGTAAGACGTCAGCGCGTCGCCGGAATCGCTCGCGCACCCGCCGCCGGCGCTGTTCGCTTCGTTGTAGGCCAGCAAGGCGTGATCCAATCCCAGCGCGGCAAACCGGGCGACGTTGCCGAGGTCCCCTCCAAATGGATTGGTTCCCTGAAAATTGAAGCTGATGGCCAACTGGCCGGTGGCGACGGCCCCTTCAATGTCGGCAACGCAGGTGACAATTCTGAACTTGTTCGCGTTTGCTTCAACTGTGCGATGGATGGACCGGATGAATTCCGCGGCAAGGTCGCAATCGTGACAGGTGTCATTCGCGGCGGTGACCGAGACAAAGCGATAACCGGACGCGTGATACTGAAACAGGGTTTGAACGTCGTTAAGCCCACTGAACATGCCGGGCAACGTCATGTCCCAGATGCGCCTACAGTTCGCCACCTCCTAGCCTGGCCGTCGGCCGTCCCTGTTGTCAATGAGGTTGTCCATAGTCATAGCAGCCCGCCACCCGCATGCCCCAAGTCGGCCCGGCTATTTGGGGAACGCCACACCGGCGGCACATTGTCCGGACCATCGGTGTCGAGAACGACACATTGCCTTTGATTGACTTTGGGCCTTCGAGTGACTTTGGTCGTCTCAAGCCATCTGTGGTATTCGGAAGTGCGCATATGCCCAAGCGAAGCCGGTTGTCGATGCAGCAAACGTAGCTAAGAACTTATTCAAACAAAAATTCATAATACTTCTAACTTAATGCATGTATGGAATGATTGGAAACGTATCCACTTCAGCCGGAATCACATCCGCAGGCGGCGAAGTGATTTGCGTATTCCGCTGGAGCGTGTCCGGTTTAGATCGAACAGTGTGATGAGTGCGCCTGCGGCATGCCATAGCGCGTCGATGGTTCGCTCAGGTGAATCTCAAAGCCAGGAGACAGGCGGCGTTACAGGAGCGGAAACGGTCGAGACCTCGGGACGGTCATTGTTGGCGCCGACCAACGGCCGCCGTCTTGTTCGGCGGATAAAGCGTCAATGTGCCGTCGACGATAGGCTCGACCTCCTTCTGCGTGTGGAAGACTGCGATCATTGCGGTTCCGGCTTTTTTGAGGAGCGCAAGGCGGTTGATGAGTGCGGTGCGTGCTGGGGCGTCGAGCGAAGCGGTGGGCTCGTCGAGCAGCAGGAGCTTGTGCGGCTTGATCAGGGCCCTGGCGAGATTGACCTTCTGCTGCTCGCCGCCGGAGAACGCCGTCGGATAGGCGGCCCACAGGTCCTGCTTGAGGCCGAAGGCGTCGAGTGCCTCGCGGGCGCGATCGCGTGCCGCAGCGCGAGGCGCGCCCGTCTCCATCAGCGCCTCGGCGACGAAGTCTTCCGCCGACACGCGCGGCCGGGCCTGCAGGAACTGGGTGACGAAGCCGATCTCGGTGCGGCGCAGACGGGCTATGTCGATGTCGGCGGCGCGCAACAGGTCGATGGGGCCGTGCTGCGATCGATAGATGGCTTGGCCGGTTCCGGCCCGGTATGTACGGTAGAGCGTGCGCAACAGCGTCGACTTTCCGGCGCCGTTGCCGCCCTTGACCAGCAGGAACTGCCCGGCATGCAGATCGAACGTTACCTCCTCGAAGGCCGGCAGCCGCCGGCCGAGATGGTGCATGTCGAACGCCTTGCCGAGGTCGGAAACGGCAAGCAACGGTTCTGTCGTGTCCGGCCGGGAGGCGGGCCCGGTTACCTCGGTGGGCGGTTGCATCAGATCGACTGTCATAGCTTGGCCTGCACCAATTGCTGCGTGTAGGGATGTTGTGGATCGCTCAGCACCTGGTCGGCCAGTCCCTGCTCGACGATGCGGCCGGCCCGCATGACGGCCACCCGGTCGGCGAGCGTGCGGATGACGCCGAGATCGTGGCTCACCAGCACCATGGTGATAGCGCGCTCGCGCTGAAGCCGTTTCAAGGTGTCGAGCACCAGCGCCTGCACCGAGACGTCGAGCCCCGTCGTCGGCTCGTCGAGCAGAAGGAGCTCGGGTTCGAGCGCCAGCGCCTTGGCCAATTGTACCCGTTGCTGCATGCCGCCCGACAGCGTGACCGGCAGCGTATCCATGCGGTCGATCGGGAACTCAGAAGCCGACAAGGACGCCCTGGCGCGTGCACGCAAGGCTTCGAAGGAGCGCTCGCCCGCCACCAGCAGGCGCTCGGCCACATTGCCGCTGGAGGTGTGGCGCATGCGCAAGCCGCGGTGCGGGTTCTGATAGACAATGCCGATATGGGCCACTTTGAGCGCACGCCTGTCAAAACGGTCCAGATCGAACAGGTTCGTGCCGGCATGGCCGGCGACATCGAGCGTATAGCGGCCGCTGTCGGCCGGCTCTTCCAGGTTCAGGAGTCTTAGAAGCGTCGACTTGCCGGAGCCGCTCTCGCCGACGATCCCCATCACTTCGCCGGGCTGCACCGACAGGTTCACGTCGTCGAGCGCAACCAGATCGCCATAGCGCCTGGACAGACCCTCGGCGACGAGCAGCGGCGGGGTCACGACGAAGCGCGGCGGGTCGAGCACGACGGGCGGCGTCAGGATGCTCATGGCTTGAATACCCCGTCCTGATACCAGGTCGGCCCGATGATCGCGGACTTGGCGCCGGCTCCTTTGGCGAGCTTTTCAGCCAGCCCGCTGTCGGACAGTTCATAGAGCGTGCTGCCATCGGGCTGCGGGATCTCGTTCATATATTGGCCACTCGCACCGGTACGGACACACACGCGCCCTGCCATTTGCTCGACCTGGAAGGCAACATCGGAGAATTCCAGCGGACGCACCTCGGTATGCGGCGGGATGGCGTAAAGCCGCTTTTCCCGGCCCGCCGACAAAAGCGTCAGATGGTCCGCACGATGCAGTTTCGGCACGTCCCAGCGCGGGACCGGGCTCGGGCTCATCACATGCCGGCCGTTCACCAGCGCCGGATAGCTCGACCCTTGCGTGATGCGACCGTCCCGGACAAGTTGTTCGTAGAGCTTCAGCCAGATCAGCCCGTAGTCGGCATCGGCATGCATCGCGCGGGCCGTGGAGATATTCGGTTCAACGCCGCGCAAGGGCTCCGGGTCGGGCACCTGCAACACAAGCACTTGCCTGCGCCGCAGGCGCTCTTCTGGAATCCGGTGGCGCGACTGGATCAATGTCGCCTTCATCGCGTCCGTGGTTGTCGCGGCACCGCTGACACGCGAAACAAAGGCACGGATATTGGCGGCGTTGACGCCGTCATCCGCCCCCTGGTCGATCACCTTGACCAGCGAATGCGGCTGGACAAGCGTCAACGTGACTTGCAGGCCGCCGGTCCCCCAGCCCCGCGCAATGGGCATTTCGCGGCTCGCATAGGGAACCTGGCAGCCCGGCACAGCAATCGCCTTCAGAACCTTGCGCCGGAGCTCACGCTTGGCCGAACCGTCAAGAAATCCATAGGAGACACTCTTCCAGGGCCGGACGAGATCAGCGAGCGCGCCCATTCATTCCACCTCTTCGAGTTCGGAAGTTGTGCTGGCCTGATCCGAACCGTCATCACCTCCCGCGGCCTCCCGCCGAACGCCAAGCACCGCGTCAAGTGCGCTCAGAAACGTCACATAATGAGGCAGCTTGTAGTGCTGACACATACCGGCAGCATCGGCCGGTTCGGTGTGATACAGTACGAATTCCGGCGTGGCCGCCGGGTGCGATGCGTTTTGCCGCATAGCCAAATCGAGCGTACCACCAGCGATCACCTTGGTTTCATTCCAACCCAGTGTGGCGCTAAAACCCAGTGTCAGTGGCGTGGAAGCGGACGCGTCGCTCTGGCTGACGATCTCGGCCTGACTGACCCGAACGCGCCCTGCGCTGAATGTCCCGCCCCGCGGATGGTCGAGCACCAGTTCGGCCTCTCCGAGACGAAGCTCGTTGACGGTTGGATGGACGGCGCCATAACCGCGCATATTGGCATAGCCGAGCGCCATGGTGCCGCCGGTATCGGCACGCGCCAGCGATTGAAGCGTGTGGGCGCGCGAGGCCGGAAAGAGGAGCGGCTCGCGCGTCAGATCGGGGATCGAGCGACCAGTGGCGTGATCCGGTCCATCCGCTGTCTCAGCGATCAGTCCGGCTTTGCGCTGCCAGTCGGCAAGCGAGGGCAATTTCGCCGGCGAAGGGACCTCGGCCGGCACCACGGGTTCGCAGGCAAGGTCACCAGCCGTCAAGACTTCGGTGCGCAGGAGCCGGTGAGAGTAATCCAGGGACGGACCAAGGATTTGCCCCCCGGGAATATCCTTGAAGGCGGCTGATATCCGGCGAACCGTAAAAAAATCGCCCGGATCGACCGGTCGGGCATAGGCAATACGGGGCTGGGTCGTCCGGTAGGCGCGTAGCAGCAGGACAGCTTCGCTCAAATCGCCGCCGGACTGGACCAGAGCCAGCGCCGCCAGTTCGGGTGCGTAGAGCGAGGCCTCGCTCATGACCCGGTCTATCAGATAGGGCATCGACCGTTCGATCGAATTCACCTGATCGCGTGCGATACCGCCCAGGCGTTCCCGAAACAATCGTTCTGAGTTCGCAATGGCTGCTTCGCCACCGCGCGCGGCCCACGTCTTCACGGCAACACCTCCACGACGGTCGAGCGTGGCAGGCCCATGACATGGACGCCGTCGACGAAAAACACATCCCAGCCAAGCGGGTAGCGACATATGCGTGCTCGGATGTCCCAGAACGCCGCGGGAGGGCCGCCAAGCAGCACCTCGCATGTTCCATCGACGCCAGGGCCGGTAAGGCGCAGTTTCTCGCCGCTGCCGATATCGGCGCCCAAAACGATCGTCGCCGCGCGGTCGGGATAAAGCGGCTCGCCAGTCCGGGCCTCCACAACGATGTCCGGCAGGAATGCATCCGATCCCGGGATGAAGAGATAATCCGCTTCGCTTGCAACGGTCTGCGTTGCGCCGGTTCGCCGAAGTTGCCCCATCAAACGCGGATCGGGCGTGAAGATCGTGACCTCGATGTCGACGAGCGCTTCGGCAATGTCCTCAAGGCCCGGCCGCGGCAACTTGCGGACGCTGCCTGGTTCGGCCAGCGCCCACATGAGCGTCTCGAATGTCTGGTGAACGCGTTGCTCTTCCGGATGCTGTTCAACGGCAGGCATCATCAAAACGTCTCCATCTCGACGCGCGTCGCAGCAATCTTTCGGAGCATATCGTCTTCCTGCCGCCGCAGCCGCTCGGCTTGGTGTTCGACGAACTCGGCGATTCGATCGTCTGCAACACCGGACACCATGGCCAGGTCCAAGACGGCCATCGCCATAGCATGTTCAAGATCGCGTCCGACGCACGCGCCGTACCCCTCCGTATCGCGTTCAGGGAGCCGGATATGGGCTTCGGCCATCAGCACCTCGCCGAGATGGAAGATCGTGCCTTCGACCGTATCGCGACAAGGCAACATCGCCAGGCCTGTGCGACTCTTGAGCACCTCGATTGCTCCGAGGTCGCAGACAATGGCCTCGGCCAGCGCCTTCACCGCCTGTGTGTCGGCGCGCGCAAGAACGCTCAGCGCCCTGCAAAACGGCATAGCCGAATTCTCTTTTTCAGTTTTGGGAAGCAAATGCCGGCACCTTATTTTTTGCCCTTTTTCTTCGCCTTTTGCCGCTTCGCAACCGATAGCACTTCATCGGTATTGAGATAGAATTCATACCAATCCGAACGCATGGCCGAATCACTCAGTTTCAACGGCTTACCGTCATCGGTTACATCGACGTTCAGATTGGAAAAAACCGGAAGCGTCATCGGAATCTGCAGAAGGGATGCTTCTTTCTCCGTGGGCATGCGGGCACGAATCCGGGTCCAAAGCCGCCGATAGCTTACAATGCCGATGCGCTTGAGTGCTTTTGTGACGGAATTCTCACCGGAGAAAGCATCCAGAATTCCGGGCGCCCGGCTTACCGGATAATAGGCATAACCGGCGGTGACGGTCACTCCGTCGGCCTGACCGGTGGAGAAAATGCCGTAGACGGGCTCACCCGGCTTGATTTCAAGATGCTGCGCTACGTCATTCGGCGCCGGCATTTCGAAGGTCTCGAGCAGGTTGCGACTGGCCAGGCGATGGCTACGCAAGAGGTTTTGCGTCACACTCGGCTTCTCGCACAGCACATAGGATAGAGGTGCTTCTGTGACGAACGTGCCCTTGCCCCGCTCGACACGAACAAAGCCATCCTTGTGCATTTCGGTAATTGCGCGTCGTACGGTGTGTTTGTTCACGCCAAATCGAGCAGCGAGAGCGGGATCGCTCGGAAGCTGGGCTCCCGGCCCGAGCGCACCCGATCGGATGTCTTCCTCCAGCGCCTGGCGCACCTTGTGCCACCTTGTTGAACCGCTGCTTTCCATGATGTCATTTCCCCGTATTGCAGACAGGCCGCTTTCAGCGCTTGGCGGCGTGCATATAATCATGCGATGCTGTAAACCTATATCCCTAGGGAACATAGGTCAATATCGTTTTTTCCGGATGTCGGCATTTGATCGATACCGGCGGCATGACGTCACAAAAGTTTCACTCGCCACAGATATCTCCCTAGGGATATAGATAACATATGATGTGCGTCAACGGATACTCGCACCGGTCGAGCGTGCCGCCTGCGCACGGAGGGAGATGCCTGCAAATGAGGGGCTATAATGACTGATGCACCGGCCCCCGGGGTTTCGTTGCAGGCTGTTTCGAAGTCATTCGGCAAGACAGCCGTACTCAAGGACGTGACGATCGATATTCCCCCGGGTGCGTTCGTTACACTGCTTGGCCCGTCGGGATGTGGAAAGAGCACACTTTTGAGGGTCATCGCAGGACTCGAACTGCAAAGCGCGGGTTCGGTTCGTATTGGCGATCAGCCGGTCGATCAGTTCCGGGCGAAGCAGCGCGATGTCGCGATGGTGTTTCAGTCCTATGCGCTGTACCCGCATATGACCGTTCATCAGAACATCGCATTGCCGCTGCGTATGCGACGATTTACCCAGATGCAGCGCCTACCGCTCATCGGGCGTGTCATGCCCGGCCGTGCCGCGACACAACACGCTGTCGACCGCGACGTCCTTGCCACGGCGTCCGCCCTTGAGATCGATCATCTGCTCACCCGGAAGCCGGGGCAGCTTTCGGGCGGGCAGCGCCAGCGCGTAGCGGTGGCGCGGGCCATGGTTCGTCGTCCGAAAGTCTTTTTGATGGATGAGCCGCTGTCAAACCTCGACGCCAAGCTTCGAGTGCAGATGCGCGCCGAGATCAAGGCGCTGCATCGTCGATTGGGCATCACGTTCATCTACGTAACCCATGATCAGTCAGAAGCGATGACCATGTCTGATCAGGTGGCGGTTATGATGGATGGCAAACTGGTGCAAATCGCTCCACCCCAAGACATATATGCAAGGCCTGCAGACCTTCGTGTTGCGGCTTTCGTTGGATCGCCGACCATCAATTTGCTGGCAGGAACCGCCGCCAATGACGGGATTGCCCTGCCCGGTGGCCACCTGGCCGTCAACCACTCACTCGAAAACGGCGCGAAGGTCACGGTCGGTATCCGTCCAGAGGATTTGTCGGTCAAGCAAAGCGACGGTTCACAAGCGATCCGTGGCATCGTACGCGATATCGAGCATCTGGGTGCCGACATCTTCGCCCATGTGGACGTATCGGAAGCCGATCAACTGGTGACCGTTCGCCTGGATCCGGCACAGCACACGACGTTGGTCGAGGGCGACGCACTTTCTTTCGCACCGCGGCATTCAGGCCTGTTGCTCTTCGATTCCCACGGCAAACGGGTTGCGGGGGCAGACGATCCTGCAGCACGACAAAGGACAAATGGCATCATCAAGGGAGGCATCAACCCGGCGACGGATTTGTCGGACCTCGATCTGCCGGAAACACCAACCGGTCCTGCGGGATCCATATCCATGGGTGTCTAGAGCGAGATGACATTGTCCAGAATCGTTGCGCCATCAGCGACCGGACGGTTAAGCGCCGTCGGGGAGATCAGCCGACGTCGCTATTTTTTTGAAAACGCAACCAGCTATCTGTTGATCGGCCCGGCGGTTTTTCTGCTGTTGGCCCTGTTCATCGTGCCGACGCTCGGCGTTTTTGTCATTGCCGCGACCGATTGGCAATTCGGTGCGAGAACGCTCTCTTTCGTCGGCCTTGAAAATTTCGCTGAACTGTTCGGCGACGACACGTTCCGGACATCCTTTGTCAACACCGTCGTCTACGTCATCATCGTTGTTCCGGCAACCATCCTTTCGGGCCTTGGGATCGCGCTTGTGATCGAGAACGGAAGGAGCCTTCGTGCTTTCTACCGCGCCGTTCATTTCGTGCCGTATATGGCGACGCTCGCGGCCATGGCCGTTGCCTGGGAGGCGCTGCTTCATCCCACCATCGGCCTTGTCAACCAAGCGCTGGAACAGGTCGGCCTGCCCACCGCCAACTGGCTGCATGACAAGAACACCGTTGTTCCGGTGCTCGCCGTGATCGGCATCTGGCAAAATCTCGGCTTCGCCATGGTTTTGTTTTTGGCCGGGCTCAAGAGCATTCCCGCCGACTTGTACGATGCGGCACAGGTCGATGGCGCCGACGGTGCGCTCGACCGCCTTTTTACCGTCACTTTGCCCTTGCTTGGCCCGGTAACGATGTTCGTCGTGATCGTGACGGCCCTCAGGGCTTTCGAAGTTTTCGACACCGTTGCAGTGCTTACTCAGGGTGGACCGGGACAGGCAAGCGAGGTACTCCTGCATACGCTCTACACCGAGAGCTTCGTTTTCCTGCGCACCGGTTATGGCGCAGCGATAACGGTCGTCTTTCTTTGCCTCGTTGTGTCACTGACCTTGCTGCAGGCACGCGTCATGGACGGTCGGGTCCACTATTCATGACCGCCCGGAAAACCCACCCCGCTTACGCCATAGCGCGTCATCTTGTGCTGGTCCTCACCGGGGGCTTCATACTCGTTCCCTTCATCTGGATGATCAGCCTGTCGCTCAAGCCTCCCGGCGAGATCTTTCAGTCCACCTTTTCGATTTTTCCCGAGCAGTGGCACGCCGTCGAGAACTACCGACAGGCCCTGACGGATGCGCCGCTGCCCCGCTTTCTGCTCAATGGTATCATCATATGCGGGTCGATTCTGGTCTTGCAAATCCTGATCTGCGCACCGGCGGCGTACGCGCTGGCCAAATTGCGTTTCTTCGGCCGCAAGGCGATTTTCGCCCTGGTGCTCATCGGCCTGCTCATCCCGCATCAGGTGCTGGCGCTGCCGCTTTTCGTGCTTGCCTATCAGCTCGGCATTTTGAACACATATGCTGCCTTGATCTTTCCCTTCATCGTCTCGCCATTCGGCATTTTCCTGTTCCGGCAATTCTTCATGACGATCCCGGACGACGTGATTCATGCCGCCCGGCTTGACGGGCTGTCGGAACTGGCGATTGTCTGGCGCATCATGGTTCCCATGGCCTGGCCGGCGGTCGTCGCCTTCGGTATCTTTTCGGTCGTTTCCCATTGGAACGATCTTTTCTGGCCGCTGATTGCCGTCAGATCCGAAGAACTCATGCCGCCAACGCTTGGCATCGTTGCATTCCGCGATCAGGAGGCAGGATCGGACTATGGTCCGCTCATGGCCGCCGCGACCATCGTCGTGGCGCCCCTGGTTGTCGCGTTCCTGTTTGCGCAGCGGTGGTTCGTTGAAGGTATCAGTGCGGGCGGTGTGAAATAGGACGGAAACATGCAGGTGGTTAGCTACAACATCCATTTCGGGGTCGGCCAGGACGGTACATGCGATCTGGAAAGATCGATTGCGGTTGTGCGCGACGCGGACATCATCGCCCTTCAGGAGGTGGACACACATTGGGACCGCTCGGGAAACGTGGATCAGGTTGAGCAGATCGCGGAATTGTTGCCGGATCACGACTGGATCTACGGCCCGGCCATCGACGTCGCCAAACACGACGCGTCGACCGGCGCATACATGAAACGGTGTCGACGGCGAAGCGGCAATATGATCTTGTCGCGTTTTCCGATTCTCTCGTCACGCAATCACCTGTTGCCCAAACTTGGCGCCAGGGAGAAACTCGACATGCAAAAGGCCGTGCTCGAGGCGACGGTCGATACGCCGCTGGGCCCGCTTCGTGTTTACTGCACGCATCTTTGTCACTTATGCGACGAACAGCGCGCTCTTCAGGTGGAACGGTTTTTGACCGCACATCGCAACGGGCCGCGCGAGGGGCCGGCTCTGAACGGCCGGCATATGGGGGATCCAAGCTTTTCGAGCGAACCGGCGCTGCCATCCGTGCCCGTATCGGCAATCCTCTTGGGCGACCTTAACTTCCTCCCTGAAAGCGCACCTTATGCGCAGATTGCCGGGCCGTTTGGCCCCCGATGGGGACGGGTTACGCATAGCGGCGGCTTTGTCGATGCCTGGGTGGCGGCGGGGCACCCGGATGAGATGGCGATC
>NZ_CFHWAF010000027.1:18373-39539 GCF_984452065.1 Hoeflea sp.
TCGGCAAGAGCAACCCGGACGGGGCGACCTCAGCCGACAATGCGCGCCGTATCGACTATTGCTTCGTCACGCCCGATCTTGCCGAAAATGTCGCGGCTGCTCGGGTGCGGCAGGATATCGAGGCCTCCGACCATTACCCGCTGTTCGTGACGATGCAACCGCGCGATTGATCCAACAGGTGGCGCACCATGTAGCACCGGTTCCGCTCTTTCATCTCGGGCGCCTCCACTGCAATAGCGCTGTCACAAATCCCAAATATAGTTCCCTAGGGAATTAGAAGCTGAGCGGCGCCTGATCGACGATAACAGTCGAAGCAGTTCGGTGAGATGCCGGCCGGCTTCTTTGCCCGCCCAGCACTGTCGGGGCCTTGTCGGCCATGGGCCGAACCTCGGCTGCACGGAGGATGAAAACGCTATCCAAAGGAGCTTTTATGAACATCTGGACATCATTCGGAGCCATTGTGCTGGCCGCATCGGCCGGCATGACGGCTTTTCCCGATCGCGCCCTAAGCGAGGAGACAGCGGTTGAAGTCTCAATTCCTCGCGGCACACCGGCGCGCGTTGCCGACGATATGGCGAATAGATTCGCCGCCGCAAACCCGGGTCTCTCCGTCAACTACCAGCTTGGGTCGGAGGAATGGACCGGACTGTTGCAGGAAACGCTGCGCGGGGCCGTCGTCGGAGAGCTTCCCGACGTCTCCCATCAAAGCCTGAACCATGTGCGTGTCCTGGTCGATCAGGGGCTTGTGGTGCCGCTCGACCCCTTCATCGAGGAAGCCGGAGGCTGGGAAGCGCTCGGCTACCTGCCGCGCTTGCGGGAGACGGCAACCATAGAGGGGAAAATCTATGCCATCCCGTTCGCAACGACGATACCGCTTGTCTTCTACAATCGCGACCTCCTGGCGCAAGCCGGGTATGAGAATGACGGTCTGCCGGAAACCTGGGACGAGATCTTTGAAGCGGCGCAAGACGTCAATGCGCTCGGCGAAGATATCATCGGCATCTACATGGAAGCCGATGCAACCTCGGCCTGGATGTTTCAGACCCTGCTTCTCAGTCTGGGCGGCCAGATGATGAACGAAGATGAGACAGATATCGCCTTCGACAGTCCGGAAGGCCTGAAAGCGCTGCAAATCCTCAAACGGCACGGCGATGCCGGACAGATCGACATGTCCGACAATCAGGCGCGCCAGCAATTCATGGCCGGCGGCATCGGCATCTACATTCGTTCGGCAAGCATTCTGCCCCGCTTCATCGAAGCCGCTGAAGGCAATTTCGCGTTCGATGTGGGCCAGTTGCCAATCCCGGCGGAGGGCGCATCGCTGCCGGGAGCCGGAAACGGTCTTGTTATGCTGGCTGCGGACGAAGCCCGCCAGCGGGCCGCCTGGCGATACATGACATTTGCCGCGGGTGCTGAAGGGCAAGAAGTGCTGGTCGATACGACTGGCTATGCGCCAATCAACCGGCGTGCGGCCGAAGACTCGGAAGCATTGCAGGCCTTCTATCAGGAAAACCCGCATCACAGGCTGGTTGTGGACCGGTTCCCGGTCATTTCGGACTGGTACGCATTTCCCGGTGACAACTCGGCGCGAATCTTCGATCGGATGATCGACGAGCAACTCGACGTTATCGCCGGGCGAGCCACACCTGAAGACGCTCTGTCCAATATGGCCGAGACCGCTCGGGAACTGCTCCCCTGAGATGAACGCGATCGATCAATCGCAGCCGGCGTCAGCAAATCCGGCAGTGTTTTTGCCGCGGTGACCAAAGACCCGCGGCAATCTTCGGATGCTTGCATCCGAGTATCGCGCTCTATCCACCGGGCGGCCTGTCGCTTTGTCGTCGGGTGTCACAAGGGTGTTACGATTTTAATTCATATTTCCCTAGGGAACTATGAATGGCTCGACCTCCAACACCTCAATTTTGGGGTGGGCCGGCTCCCTGTTCAAAACCGTCTCCGATCAGATCGGCAGGCAGCCTAACGCTTCGTTCAGACAAGGAGAAACCCATGTGGAAATCCACGATCGCCTCGGCAGTCATGTTGGGCGCGTCGCTATCGGCAACCGCCGCTCAGGCAGAAATCGTGCTCGACGTCCTTTATGCCTTTCCCAACAACTATAGAGACGTGAAGGAAGACATCGCCGAACGCTTCGAGGCCGAGCACCCGGATATCAGGATCGCGTATCGCACGCCGGCAGAAAACTACGACGTGGCAACGTCGCAGGTGCTCCGGGACCGCCTTGTCGGCTCCATGCCGGACGTCTTCTTCACCGGTGGCAACTATATGCGAATTCTCTCTGATCAAGAGCTCGCGGTACCGCTCAATCCGTTCGTTAAGTCTGCACAAGAGTGGCGGAAGATGGGATACCTGGATTCCATGCTCTCGCTGGCCAGGCTGGACGGCCATATCTACGGACTGCCATTCGCGACCTCGGTTCCGGTTGTTTACGTCAACGCAGACCTGGTTGAGCGGGCCGGCCTGTCGGTCGACGCCCTGCCGACCGACCTTCAGGGCCTCGCCCGGGCCGGTCAACAAATCGCGGAGCTGGGAAACGATGTCGTCGGCTTCTATCATGACTATGGCGGCGCTGGAAACTACAACTTGCAAGTTGTGGTCAACAGCTTCGGCGGTACGATGGGAAGCGACGATGGCTGCTCGGTCGCTTTCGGCACCAAACCCGTGATGAAGGCACTTGAGACGTTCGAGATGCTGCATCGCGAGGGCATGCCTGAGATGTCGCAAAACCAGGTGCGTGCCGCCTTCGCTGCCGGTACGGTGGGCATATGGGTGAGTTCGACATCCAAGATTGCCCAGATGGAAGAGGCTTCGCAGGACAATTTCGAGTTCAGGGTTCTGCCCTACCCGCTGGCATCGCAGGACGGTCGCATACCCGCGGGTGGTGCCATTGCCGTCATGCTGGCGCAGGATGCTGAACGTCAGGCGGCGGCCTGGGACTTCATCCGCTTTGCAACCGGTGCCATCGGCCAGACGCAGGTCGCAAAGTTCACGGGATACATGCCGTCGAGCCAGTTGGCGATAGAGACGCCTGATTTGCTGGGCAACTACTATCGTAAGTTCCCGAATAAGCTTGTGGGCGCATCGCAGCTTCCTGTGTTGACCGGCTGGTACAATTGGGCCGGGCAAAACGCTGTCAAGATCCGCGATGTGGTCCAGGATCATATCGAGGATGTCGTCTTTGGGCGCCGCACCGCCAAGGAAACCCTTCCGGAAATGATCACCGACGTGGAAGCCCTGTTGGCTGACGCCTGCGCTTAGCGCAACGGTGCAGAACGTATTGCGCAATGACGGCAAAGAACCGGCCAACGGAACCGCGCTATTGCCGCAAATCAACGAGCACGGGCGTCCTTTGGACGCGCGTGCCGCCTTCACCTAAAGGACTTGATCTTCAATGAGCAGGACATTCGTCTTCGTTACCGATACGCACCTGTCGCGCAGCCGGCCGTTTTTTCATTTCAATTGGGAAGTCTTCATTGCGGCGATGCGCCGAAAACCGCCGGACCTGATCGTCTTCGGCGGCGACAACGCGCTCGACGGCCCCGGAAATCCCGATGATCTCGCCTTCGTCCGCGAGCAATGCGACCGCTTGCCATGCCGTTGGCTGGCCGTCCCGGGCAATCACGATGTCGGTGCCAATCCGGTGCCGCAGGATCTTCCCGACGAGCGAGGTGAAGGCGTGATCGACGCCGACGTGTTGGACCGCTATCGGCAGCACCTGGGACGTGACTATTGGCAGGTCGATCTTGGCGGGCGAAGGATCGTCGGCCTGAATAGCCAATTGCTGGGCTCGGGACTGAAAGACGAGGCGGATCAAGAGGCGTTTCTTGCCGCCGCAATGGATCACCCCGAACCGGTTATTCTCGTGACTCATAAGCCGCCTTTTCATCGCAGCATGCGCGACGGGGAATTCAATCAGAAGTTCTGGTATCCACCGGCGCGGCGTTTGCTCGAGCCTTATCTGGCCGAGGAGCGCATTGAACTCATCCTTGCCGGCCACCGGCATGAACGTCGCAACACCGTTCTCGAAGGTGTGCGCCATGTTTGGGGTGCGCCGCTTGCTTTCGTCACCGACGCCGCATGCAATTGGAGCCCCTCCTTGGGCGGTGAGAGGAAGGTCGGTTGGACGGTCGTCACCATCGGAAAGACCCTCCATGTCGAATTCGCCGAGCCGGACGATCTGTTGCTGATCGATATCGGTGGCTGGATGCGCAGCGGCAGCATCGAGCTTTATCGTAAATACACGCACAGCGCGCCGTTCTATCTTGAGGGCCTGAAAACATGAAGCAGCAAACCGTTTCACGCGCTCGCAACAACGGCACATGTCGCGTGCTCACCAATGCGCGCATTGTAACGTCGGACGAGGCGTTTTGCGGAACCGTGGAGATCGTCGGCGGAATCATACGCTCACTGGATCATGGGTCGTCACGCCTCAGCCATGCGGAGGATCTGGAAGGCGACTATCTCTTTCCCGGCTTCATAGACGTGCACACGGATCATCTTGAGAAGCACGCGGTGCCCCGTGCCGGCACGTACTGGGACGGAGCGATCGCGGCTGTGAGCTATGATGCCGTATTGATTGCCTCCGGCATTACCACTGTGTTCGACTCCGTCTGTGTCGGTGCCATGGGCGCATCAGGCAAAGACTACCGACGCGACATCCTGCCAGGAATGATCGCCGGCATAGACACCGCATATGATCGTGGTGTGCTCCGCGCAGATCACTATCTGCATCTGCGCGCGGATGTGCTTGAACCCAGCCTCCCCGAGACGATCGACGTGTTGCTGGGCCACCCGAGGCTACGCTTCGTTACGGTTCTGGAGGACAGCCCCCGCCGGAACCTGCGTCAATACCGCACGATTCTGCGTCAGCGCGGATACAATGACGAAGCGGAGCTTGAGCGTCTGATCGAGCGGGCGAGAACACTTGACGACGGTCGCGCAGAGCGTCACCGACATTGGTTGAGCGATAAAGCGGCGAGGATCGGTTTCCTGCTTGGCAGCCATGACGATGTCACGGCCGAACATGCACAACAGGCCGCCGGTCTCGGCATGACAATCAGCGAGTTTCCACTGACGCATGAGGCAGCCAGCGCAGCGCGCAAACTCGATATGAGTATTGTCGCTGGCGCTCCGAATATCGTTCGTGGTGGCTCCCATGCCGGCAATGCGGCTGTCAAGGATCTCATCCAGTCGGAATTGGTGGACATCCTTTCATCGGACTATGTTCCCGCCAGTATTCTACAGGCAATTTTCCACGGCGTGCGGACTGGAATCGTCGAATCACTTCCGGAAGCAGTTGCTCTGGCGACACACAACCCGGCCAGGATCTTTGGCTTGGATGACAGAGGTAGGATTGCGCCAGATATGCGCGCCGACCTCGTCCGCGTTAGCCAGAACGACGCGAATACTCCATTGGTTCGATCCGTCTGGGTTGAGGGCCGCGCTGTTGTGAAGTGAGACCGTTCAATTGTCTGGGGTCAAGCGGCTTGGAGAAGCGGTGGCGTTGGTTCGAGCAAGCTTACGACCCGGGATGAAGCATTGGTTTGGGTTCGTTCGTATCGGTTTCGTTCCGAGAGATCGCCATTCAGCATGGCGGCCCGCACTTTGAGCAGGCAATGCGCACCGGATCGGGACCATCTCATCTGCTGTTTCTTCGCAAACCGCTTCGCGACAGGCACATTCACGCTTGCCTCGGCGGGTGATGTCGCGATCCGCTTTCCAGCGCGATGGCGTTCGGCGTAGTTTGCGATCGAACTGCGATTTCGGCAGACATTGGTCTGAACCCTTCCCAACGACGTCTGGCAGGCGGGATATGTCATGACGCTGAAACAAGCGGTACAAACTGGAGCGGGTCAGATGCGGGATCGTCGCTTGTAACGCTTAAAGACAGTCGTCCAGCGGCAAAAGCGTGTGCTTGCGAAAGGCGATGTACGCCGCTTCTTCCTCGGGTGACAGGACGGTCGAGCGAACCTCTTTTGGCCCCATCGGTGCATCTTCGACGCTCTTGCGTGACCGCCATTTCCGGATTGTCTTCTGATTGACGCCATACTGCTCGGCTAATTCCGCGTTCGAAGCTTTCGATCGCTGTATCGCTGCTCTGACGGCGTAAGTGGTCGTGGCGCATCTGTGTAGAACTTGGCCCATAAAGCCTCCCGCAATGATGAGGAAGCAATTAAACTGATTCCATCAAACCCCGGGACTAAAATATATCAACATTGGACTGACTGACATTATTTACTTTTCTGGTAGGTGAGTCATTTCGTTCTATCTTTCAAAGTGCCAAACGGCCAACAAGGAACTGTCTCAAATCACCGGCAGCAGTTCACCGTGCTGAACCGAACGCCGCCGGGCAAGGACCTCTCTATGAGACCATCGGACTTAGAACGCTCGATACGAGCATTGCAGCCTCGGTGACACCGGATTGGAAGTTCCAATGCTCAAATCCGCTTCTGGCTGCCGCCGCCCCGGCATATCCAGTGGTGGCAAACCTTTGATGCGCGAATGGCCTCTGCTTGGCCATAGACGACCTCAGTTCCCGCAGAGCCGCTTGCCATCAGCGGATTATGCAACAGTCCCATTTGGAAGGACCGCGGTTATGTTTGATCATGACGTGAAGCTGGAATATATCACAGATACATGACAGGGATTCATGTTCAATGATCGATATCCAACCTTTGGCCATCCTGCGCGAGATTGACCGGACGGGCAGCCTGACCCAGGCCGCCGATCAGCTGTGCCTGACCCAATCGGCGGTCAGCCATGCGATCCGCCGTTTCGAGGAGCGCTATGAGGTGAAGCTCTGGGAGCGCGAGGGCCACAAGCTGCGCCTGACGCCGGCGGGAGACTATCTCCTGGGATTGGCGATGCGGGTGCTGCCGCAGCTTGAACGTGGCGCGGCGGTGCTTGAGGATTATGCGCGCGGGCGGCGCGGCGCGATCCGGGTCGGAATGGAGTGTCACCCCTGTCAGGACTGGCTGATGCGGGTGGTGGACCCGTTCCTGGCGGAATGGCCCGATGTCGAGCTTGATGTGACCACTGCCTTCCAGTTTGGCGGGCTAACAGCACTTCTGGGCCATGAGATCGACATTCTCGTCACACCCGATCCGATCGAGCGCCCGGGGCTCGCATACAAGCCTGTCTTCGATTACGAGCTGGTTCTGGCGGTGGCGGAGAACCATCCCTTGGCCCAAAAACAGTGGGTCTCACCCGAGGATCTGGCGAGCGAGACCCTGATTACCTATCCCGTCGCCCGCGAGAGGCTGGATATCTATACCCGCTTCCTTGTCCCAGCCAACACCTTGCCGCGCCGTCACCGCACGGTGGAGACGACCGATCTGATGTTGCGGCTGGTGGCTTCGGGCCGCGCCGTTAGCGCCATCCCCGATTGGCTGTTGCGCGGGGCCAAGGGGGTGAAGGGCGTGCGGCTCGGCCAGGGAATCGCGAAGTCCATCCACCTAGGCCATCGCAAGGGCATGGCAGCCAGCTATCTGGATGGCTTCATGCAGTTAGCCGAGACCGTTCAGATCTGAACTTCCCTCGCGTGGCCGAATGACTCAATCTCACTTTTTCTGCGCAAATGCAGGGACAAGGAAATCTCGCAGGTGCAGGGATTCTCGAGCATTCCGCTCTGCCCATGACACCGTGTCATGTTTTTCTGAAAAGAAATCATTTTTGTTCATGTTTGGGCTGAGGCATACAACCCGCACGGCCCATCGTCGGCACAACGAATCCAACTGACTAAGCAAAACCATGACCAAAGATTTCACCTTCACAATCAAGAGCATTCGTTTCAACGAAGATTACACGCCATCCGACGGCACGCGGATCACCACCAATTTCGCCAATCTGGCGAGAGGGGAGCGTCGCAAGGAGAACCTGCGCAACGCGTTGAAAATGATTGACAATCGCTGCAACGACCTTGCGCATTGGGACAATCCCGAGGGCGATCGTTACTCTGTCGAACTCGACATCATTTCCGTCGAGATGGATATCAAAGGCAATGGAGATACCTTCCCGGCGATCGAAGTCCTGAAGACGACGATCCTGGACCGGAACACCGACACGCGCATCGACGGTCTCGTCGGGAACAACTTCTCTTCCTATGTGCGGGACTATGATTTCAGCATCGTGCTGCCCAAACACAACAAGGACTGTTCGGGCTTCAGCGTTCCGGACGATTTCGGCGAGTTACACGGAAAGCTCTTCAAAGCCTTCGTCGCCTCGGATGCCTTCAAGTCGCGGTTCCGCAAACCTCCGGTGATCTGCCTAAGTGTCTCCGAGACCAAGACATATCGGCGGACGGCGAACGACCATCCTGTGCTGGGTGTCGAATATGAACCGAACGGCTCCTCCCTGACCGAGCAGTATTTCCAGAAGATGGGTATGGAGGTGCGTTATTTCATGCCGCCGAAGAGTGTCGCGCCGCTGGCTTTCTACTTCTCCGGTGATCTGCTCAACGATTACAGCAATCTCGAACTCATTGGCACCATCAGCACGATGGAAGCCTTCCAGAAAATCTACCGCCCCGAGATATACAACGCCAATTCCGTCGCAGGCCAACGTTACACACCGAGCCTGAAGCATCAGGACTATTCGCCCACGCGCGTAATCTACGACCGGGAAGAACGGACCCGGCTGGCGATCGAACAGGGGAAATTTGCCGAGGAACACTTCATTAAACCGCGTCGCACCGTTCTGGACGCGTGGTCCGCCCAGGCCGCTCTCTGACCAGACAGGAAAACCACGAGGTCATCTCCCATGAACAAACTACTCCCCACGTCGACTGCAGGTAGCCTGCCGAAACCCTCCTGGCTCGCGGAGCCCGAGAAACTGTGGTCGCCGTGGAAGCTGCAAGGTGAGGAACTGGCCGATGCCAAGCAAGATGCGCTCCGCGTGTCCCTGGTCGAGCAACAGCGCGCGGGCATTGACATCGTAAGCGACGGAGAACAGACGCGACAGCATTTCGTCACGACCTTCATCGAGCATCTCACAGGCGTTGATTTCGAGAAACGCGAGACTGTCAGGATCCGGGATCGCTATGATGCGAGCGTGCCGACCGTCGTGGGACCTGTGTGCCGCGAAAGGCAGGTTTTCGTGGAAGATGCCAAATTCCTGCGTCAACAGACCGACGCCCGCATCAAATGGGCGCTTCCGGGACCCATGACCATGATCGACACGCTCTTTGACGCCTACTACAACAGCCGCGAGAAGCTCGCATGGGAGTACGCCAAGATTCTCAATGAGGAAGCGAAGGAGCTTGAGGCGGTCGGTGTGGACATCATTCAGTTCGACGAGCCCGCGTTCAACGTATTCTTTGACGAGGTGAACGACTGGGGGATTGCCACCCTGGAACGGGCCAAGGAAGGGCTGAAATGCGAGACGGCCGTTCACATCTGCTACGGCTACGGCATCAAGGCCAATACGGACTGGAAGAAGACGCTCGGTTCCGAATGGCGGCAATATGAAGAGATCTTCCCCGGTATCCAGGCTTCCAGTGTCGATCTGGTTTCTCTGGAATGCCACAACTCGCATGTTCCGTTGGAACTCATCGAACTGATCCGGGGCAAGAAGATCATGGTGGGCGCCATCGATGTGGCGACCAATACCATCGAAACCCCTGAGGAGGTCGCCGACACCCTGCGCAAGGCGCTTCAGTTCGTGGATGCCGACAAGCTCTACCCCTGCACCAACTGCGGGATGACGCCGCTGTCACGTCAGGTCGCGCGCGGTAAACTCAGTGCTCTGTCCGCAGGCGCCGAAATCATCCGGCGGGAGCTATCGACTCCGCTTGCTGCGGAGTAAGGCCTGAGCCGGAACTGATTTGCACTGTCACCACCTTTTGACGGGGGAGGATTCCCATGTCTGACACCGCCGCTATGGACATGATCGACCCACCCGCCCTGCGCGATTGCTGTGGCAGGTTCGCCACCGGCGTTACCGTGATCACCACCCGCACACCCGAAGGCGATCACGGCACGACGGTCAGTGCATTCATGTCGGTCTCGCTCGACCCGCCATTGATCTCCATCTCTCTGGACCGACGGTCGAAGATGCTGGGAAAGATCCGGAAATCGTGCCGTTTTGCAGTTAACATACTGGCTCAGAATATGCGCCCGCATGCAATGCATTTTGCAGGGCGGTCAGACGAGACATTGAAGGACCTGTTCCTGGAGCGCCATGGCCTGCCCATATTGCGCTATGCCGCAGCCGTCATATGGGCCGATGTCGTACAACAGGTCGAGGCCGGGGATCATGTCCTCCTCCTGGGCCGTGTCCGGCATCTGGACCGTGACCCGGCAGCCGCGCCACTTCTGTACCATGCGGGGCAGTTTGGCAGCCTTGCCGCTCATCCGGCCGGTTGAGCCCTGCTGAAGGTGGCTTTGCGCGTGCCCTCTTCACGGATGATCTGGATATGCCAGCCTAAAGGCGTCTTCCGAGCTTTTCCCTTTCAATGAAAGGCTGTGTCCGCACGAGTTGAAGTGGTTTCATGCCTCTGGCGGCTCGATCAGTGCCTTGAGATTTCGGACACGATGAAAAACGATATCCCGAAATCCGAAAGACGATGTGCTGCGGTCGGAAAATCCGGCGCACATCACTCGTCTGACAGACCTTTTGGTCTTGTTAGCAGGTAGCTGTCCATGATCCAACCATGATGCTCGCGCGCCTGCTCGCGCAGGCATTCGATCTCACCGCATACCTCCCTGAGTCTGCCTGAGATCAGGATTTCATCAGGGGTCCCCACATAGGCGCCCCAGTGGATGTCCACGTCGCCTTCCACCGATGTGAAGGCTGTGTCACCGTCAAGCATCACGACAACGCTGTCGACATTGTTCGGAAACCCCTCGGCCAGTCTTCGCCCCGTCGTGATCATGATCGACTCCCCGATGCGGTTGAGCGCGATCTTGTGCTGCGCAGCCAGTGCTTGCACGCTGCTGATGCCCGGCACGACTTCATATTCCAGTTCGAAATTACCTTTGGCGCGGATGTTGTCGAGGATGCGCAACGTCCCGTCATAGAGCGACGGATCGCCCCAGACGAGAAAAGCGCCGGACTCGTCATCGCCAAGTTCCTCGATCAGGAGGCGCTCGTAGACCTGCTCAACCTCATTGCGCCACGCTTCCACGCCCTGATTATAAGACGATGCAGACTTTTCACGGCGAGGCACGTTGAAATCCAACATCCGGTAGTCCTGTCCGCTAATGTAGCGTTCGCAGATTTCGCGGCGTAGGCGCGCAAGGTCCGCCTTCTCCGTTCCCTTGTCGGGGATGAAGAAGACGGAAACCTCGTTAAGGGCATTGATGGCCTGAACGGTTACATAATCCGGATTACCGGCGCCGATCCCGATGATGATGACCCTCCGCTTCATGACCTAGTCCCAGCTCAGTGCGCCGCCGTTCTGGTACTCGATGACGCGGGTCTCGAAGAAGTTCTTTTCCTTCTTCAGATCCATCGCCTCGCTCATCCACGGGAACGGGTTTTCCGCTTCCGCGAAGACCGGCGCAAGGCCGAGCTGGGCGCAGCGACGGTTGGCGATGAAGTGCATGTACTGCTCGCACAGCGCGGCGTTCAGTCCAAGGAAGCCACGCGGCATGGTGTCCCGCCCATAGGCGGCTTCCAGCTCCGCGGCATCCTTCAGCATGGCGCGCACCTCATCCTGGAACGCCTTGGTCCAGAGGTCGGGGTTTTCAAGTTTGATCTGGTTGATGACATCAATGCCGAAGTTCAGGTGGATCGACTCGTCGCGCAAAATGTACTGGTACTGCTCGGCGATGCCGACCATCTTGTTGCGCCGGCCCAGAGACAGGATCTGCGCGAATCCGGTATAGAACCACATGCCTTCAAAGACGACATAGAAGGCGATGAGGTCGCGCAGGAAGGCCTGGTCGGCTTCCTGCGTGCCGGTGGCGAAAGCCGGGTCATCGAGATGCTTCGTGTAGTCGAGAGCCCAGGCCGCCTTGTCGGTGATCGACGGAACCTCGCGATACATGTTGAAAAGTTCACCCTCGTCGAGGCCGAGGCTTTCCACGATATACTGGAAGGTATGGGTGTGGACCGCCTCCTCGAAGGCCTGGCGCAGCAGGTATTGGCGGCATTCGGGATTGGTGAGGTGCCGGTAGATGGCCAGCACGATGTTGTTGGCGACCAGCGATTCCGACGCGGTGAAGAAACCGAGATTGCGCTTGAGCATACGCCGTTCGTCCTCCGTCAACCCGTCGGCCGACTTCCACAGCGCAACGTCAGCCTGCATGGAAACCTCGGTCGGCATCCAGTGATTGTTACAGCCTGCAAGATACTTCTCCCAGGCCCAGCGGTATTTCAGCGGCAGGAGTTGGTTGACGTCGGCACGCGCATTGATCATGCGCTTGTCGTCGACGGTAACGCGCGCCGCGCCCCGTTCGATATCGCCGAGCCCCGTGGCATCGGCCACGGCGTCGGCATCTGCCGGCAGGAGAGAGACGGCAGAGGCGCTATCGGCTTTCGGTTCTGACCAGTCGAGCATGTTCATGTTCCTTTCCGTTCTTTCGCCGCTCACTGGCAGGCTTCGCATTCGGGATCATCGATGGCGCAAGCCTGCGGCGCGGCGGCGACGGCGTTGAGCTTGCCGTCGGTGCCTTTCAGCGTCGATTTTTCGACATGGGTGGCCGAGCGCGAGCGCAGGTAGTAGGTGGTCTTCAGCCCCTTCCTCCAGGCCAGGCGGTAAAGTTCGTCCAGCTTCCTGCCGCTCGGTTCGGCGATGTAGAGATTCAGCGACTGGGCCTGGTCGATCCACTTTTGGCGGCGCGACGCGGCGTCGATCAGCCAGGCCGAGTCGATCTCGAAAGCGGTCGCATAGAGCGCCTTCAGATCATCGGGCACGCGGTCGATCTGGCCGACCGAGCCATCGAAATATTTGAGGTCCGAAATCATCACCTCGTCCCACAAGCCGCGTTCTTTCAAGTCGTGGACGAGTGCGGCGTTCACCACGGTGAAATCGCCGCTCATATTCGATTTGACGAACAGGTTCTGGTAGGCGGGTTCGATCGATTGTGACACACCGCAAATGTTGGAGATCGTCGCCGTCGGCGCGATCGCCATCGTGTTGGAATTGCGCATGCCGGTCTTTTTCACGCGCTTGCGCAGGCTCTCCCAGTCGAGCGTCGAACCGGTGACCATCTCGACGCCAGGTCGGGCTTCCTCGAGAAGCTTGATCGAATCGAGTGGCAGCACGCCCTTCGACCACAGCGAACCGTTGAAGCTCGCATAGCGGCCGCGCTCGGCGGCAAGGCCCACCGATGCCGAGATTGCTTGATAGCTGATCGCTTCCATGCTGGTGTCGGCGAAGCTCACCGCCTCATCAGACGCGTAGGGAATGCGCAGCTTCTGCAGCGCGTCCTGGAAGCCCATCAGGCCGAGCCCCACCGGGCGATGCCGCAGATTGGAATGGCGCGCCTCGGGGATGGTGTAGAAGTTAATGTCGATTACGTTGTCGAGCATGCGCATCGCAGTGCCGACGGTCTGTGCAAGCCGGTCGAGATCGATCCCCTTTTCGGTGACATGGTTGGCGAGATTGACGGAACCCAGATTGCAAACCGCCACCTCGTCCTTGGACGTGTTCAGTGTGATCTCAGTGCACAGGTTCGACGAGTGGACAACGCCGGCATGGCCCTGCGGCGAGCGGATGTTGCATGGATCCTTGAAAGTGACCCACGGATGGCCGGTCTCGAACAGCATGGTCAGCATGCGCCGCCAAAGATCAAGCGCAGGCACCTTTTTCGACACTTTGATGTCGCCGGCCGCTGCCTTCGCCTCGCAGGCCTCGTAGGCCTTGCGGAAATCGGCGCCATAAAGATCGTGCAGGTCCGGCGCCTCGTCAGGCGAGAACAGCGTCCACTCCCCGTCGTCCTCGACGCGCTCCATAAACAGGTCCGGCACCCAGTTGGCGGTGTTCATGTCATGTGTGCGGCGGCGGTCGTCGCCGGTGTTTTTTCTGAGATCGAGGAACTCCTCGATGTCGATGTGCCATGTTTCCAGATAGGCGCAGACCGCGCCCTTGCGCTTGCCTCCCTGGTTGACGGCAATGGCCGTATCGTTGGCGACCTTGAGGAACGGCACCACGCCCTGGCTCTGACCGTTGGTGCCCTTGATGTGAGCACCGAGGCCGCGCACCGGCGTCCAGTCATTGCCGAGCCCGCCGGAATACTTGGCCAGCAGCGCATTGTCCTTCACGCCCTTGAAGATCGCATCGAGATCGTCGCCGATGGTGGTCAGGAAGCACGACGACAATTGCGGGCGCAGCGTGCCGGAGTTGAACAGCGTCGGCGTCGAGCACATGAAATCGAAGGACGACAACAGGTTATAGAATTCGATGGCGCGTGCCTCGCGGTCGATCTCGCGCGTGGCGAGCCCCATGGCGACACGCATGAAGAAGGCTTGCGGCAGTTCGAAGCGTTTTCCTTTCGTGTGCAGGAAATAGCGGTCGTAGAGCGTCTGCAGCCCGAGATACTGGAAAGTCAGGTCACGCTCGGGCTTCAGCGCCGCGCCGAGCCTTGCCAGATCGAAGCGGCCCAGTTCGGGGTCGATCAACTCGGCCTTTATGCCTGCCTCGATGAACTGGCTGAAATAGCCGGCATAGCGCCCTTCCATCTCGGTCTGGGTCGCCTGTTCCGGTCGGCCGGAAACGAAACTCAACGCCTCGCGGCGCAGCCGGTCGAGCAGCAGGCGGGCGGAGACAAGACTGTAATCGGGCTCCTGCTCGACCAGCGTGCGGGCGGCAAGGATCGGCGCCAACGACAACTCGTCGAGCGTGATGCCGTCATAGAGATTGCGCCGCGCTTCGCTCAGCACGGCGTCGGGCGAAACGGTCTCAAGCCCGTCGCAGGCTTCCGCGACGATCGCCGTGAACCGCGCCTCGTCGAGTGGCGCCAGGTTGCCGTCGTCGGCCGTCACCTGGAGGCCTTTCGCAGGTTCTTTCCCGGTCTCCTGTGTTGTATCGGCTGCACGTTCGCGCGCGCGTTCCTCGCGGTAGAGTACATAGGCGCGGGCTGTCTTGTGATGGCCACCGCGCATCAGTGCCAGTTCGACCTGGTCCTGCACATCCTCGATATGGAAGGTGCGTCCTTCGCCGACCCGCCGCATCAGCGCCGTGATGACCTGTTCGGCCAATTCTTCCACCACTTCATGGACGCGGCGCGAAGCAGCGGCGGTGGAACCTTCCACGGCGAGGAAGGCCTTGGTCAGCGCAACCGTGATCTTGGCCGGATCGAAGGGCGTGACTGCCCCGTTACGTCGTATGATGCGGTATCCGGGTTCCGCCGGCGCGTTCGTCTGAATTTCGATGGAAGCGGGAACCGTCGTGGTTCCGTCCGATTTGAGTGCTGTCGTTGCCGGCATCTTTTCCCCGTGGCGTTGTGGACGGGGACATGCGCGAGGACGCGAGCGTAATGACGGAGGAAAGACCGTCAATGCAAGCGTACCGCCGGGACACCCCGCCCGTGGACGTTCAAATGCATCACGGCAGGTCTCCTGGCTCGCGGGTCGTTGCCATCCACCGTCTTCCCGAGGCGTCCACCTCAGTGACACGATTGGCGATGACTCACCGCTTACAGTTGCGGGGGCAGCACCGGCTTTGCGAAAAGCGCACCGGTTTCCCTCTTAGCTTCCGAATCAGGCGATGCGGAAGAACCATGACTTCAATATCTGGTATAGGACTGATTGTCGGTGTCAACATATCGTTATGAAAATGCACAGGCGCGAGCATCGGAAGTGACACCGGGCCACCCAAAAGGAGCGCCGCGCCTTAAGCCTCCAAAAGGCAAGAGCGGGTCTTGAACCGGCAAAACGCCAGGCTCATACACACGCCAAGGGCGTTCATTTGCAGAACCTGGCCTCATACATCAACAAACGACGCGAGACTGCATTGTCCGAATCTCGAGCTTTCCGCTCCAAAACGAACGGGTACGCAAGGGTTCATGCCTCAATTTCCAGCGCTGTCAAAGGTCTCGAGCAGCAGGCCAGGATGTAGCCTTCCTCGATCTCCTCATCGAGAATGCCGCCATTGTGGCTCATCTCGACCGAACCCTTGGTCTTGAGCACCTTGCAGGTTCCGCAAAGGCCGGATTCGCAGGCGGCGGGAATGCGCAGCCCGTGCGCGCGTGCGGCCTGCAGGACCGTTTGATCGGGGGCGCAGACGCCATCGACCGCCGACAGCGCGAACCGGATCGCCCGATGATCGCCAAGGTCATCGCCATCCTGCTGGTCGCCGATGGCCGGGTTCGCCTCGGGCGGCGCGGTTGCAAAACTCTCCTGGTGATAGTGCGCCATGTCGAAGGCGCTGTTTTCCAGCATGTCGCGGACGACGGCCATGAAGGGTTCCGGACCGCAGCAGAACACCTCACGATCGAGGAAGTCCGGGGCGAGCAGCGGCAGACGGACCGCGTCGATGCGGCCGACATGGCCGGCCCAGCCCTCGTTGGCAGAACGTTCCTCGACGACGAAGCCAAGCGACAGGCGCGGCATGCGGCTGCCGAGGAGTTCGAGTTCCCTGCGGAAGATGATCTCCTCCGGCCGCCGCGCGCAATTGATGAACACGACATCGGTCCATGGCGCGCAGTCGTTGAACCAACGCAGCATCGACATCATGGGTGTAACGCCCGATCCGGCCGACAGAAACAGATAGCTGGCCGCCGGATGGTTGTGATGGGAGAAGTCGCCGACAGGGCCATAGGCGCGGACATAGTCGCCCGGCCTGAGCTTGTCGAACATCCATCGTGTGCCGATGCTGTCCGGCTGTGCCTTGACGGTTACCGCGATCGACAACGGCCGTGACGGGCTGGACGATAGCGTATAGGTGCGGAAAACCGGCTCATTGCCAACGAGAAGCTCCAACGTGATGAACTGCCCGGGGCGATAGCGAAACCAGGTCTGATTGTCCGAGCGGAAAGTGAAGGTCTTGACACTAGGCACCTCATCGCTGACCGCTATGACTTCCAGCACCTGCAACCGATCGTCCCAGGGTGCCATTTCATCAAGGTGGCGATAAAGCGGCGCCTCGCTCATATCGTTCATGGTTTTGCCCTATGCCACGCTGCTGAGAACGGAATCGTCGCTGTTGAGAGCGCGATCCATGAAAGACGCATACCAGTCGACGAACTGGATCACGCCGCCTTCGTGAACGGGGCTGTAGGGTCCGGGCTCATAGGCGGGCGACGCGATGCCCTGTGCATTGTCCTCGACCACGCGGCGGTCCTGATCGTTGGTCTCGGTCCAGACATGGATGAGGTTATCGAGACGGTAATCGACGCCCTCGACCGCATCCTTGTGCACCAGCCATTTTGTCGTCACCTCGGTTTCCGTCACCGATAAGGGCATGACACGAAAGCTGATTGCGTGATCGCCGAGCCCGTGGTTCCACGTGGTCGGGTAGTGGTAGAGCAGGAGCGCACCGAAATGCCCGTCCGGCGCCTTGTCCGAAAGCCCGCGGCGCACGGCCGGTTTGCCGCTCATCGTGTAGCTGACCGCATCGCCGACCAGCGGCACGCGCATGAGGCGGAACTGACCGTCGGCGTCAGCCCGGTAGCGCGCCGGCAGGCCCGCCGCTTCGCTGCGCGCCCACAATTCGCCCAGTTCGGGATCGTTTTCGACGGCCTGCAGATCTGTGAACGCCGGCGTTTCGGGAAAAGTCTTGCACAGTTCTGGATGATTGCCGGAGCAGTGATAGCACTCGCGGTTGTTCTCCCAGACAAGCTTCCAGTTGCCCTTTTCGACGATCGTGCTTTCATGGGCGACCCTGGCATCGGTCAGGCCGAGCGGTGCGAAGTAAGGCTCCATCACTGCGCGAAAAGCAGCGAAGTCCGGCGGCTCCTTTGCAAGGCAGATGAAGATGTAACCGCCGACGCTCTCGCAAGCCACCGGCTTGAGCCCGAACTGCGAAGCATCGAAATCTTCCCCCATCTGGCGGGCAAACACAAGCGTACCGTCGAGGTCATAGGTCCATTGGTGATAGGGGCAGACAAGGCGTGCCGACATGCCTTTTTTGGCGGTGCAGACCAGACTGCCCCGGTGACGGCAGCTGTTGTGAAAGGCGCGGATTGTGCCCTGCCGGTCGCGCAGGACGATGACCGGATGATCGCCGATCTTTATCGTGAAGAAACTGCCGGGCCGTGTCAGTTCGCAATCGTGGCCGGCAAACAGCCACTGGCGATACCAGATGAGCTCCATATCGAGTTGGAAGACATCGGGATCGGTGTAAAAGCTCCGGTCCAGGGAGAAGCCCTGCCTGCGGCTGTCGATCCGTTGCCGCATTTGTTCCCACGCACTCATGTTCAATCCTCCCGCTTGGTAGGCAAGGATCGGCCGTGGTGGTTTTGAGGAATAGCGCACATGCCGGGCGACACGCCAGAAGCCATGCGGCCTTGCCTCTTGATCGCCCACCGCGATCGATCGGGTTCCAACGAATCAAGGCTGGTTTCCGGGCTCCGGAGCCGTCCTTCAGGACCGTCCCGACACCTTCCCGGGCAAAATGCCCAGTGGCTGTCGTCGGGACTTTCGCTCCGCTACCGTTGCGGGGGCAGCGCCGGCATTCGACCGGCTTCCCAATTCTCCGCCATGCGCATGCAAGGCGACACCTCGAACACATCCAATCCAACACAGGTTGCGGAATTTCGCGGCAACGAAAGCGACATGATATCTCCGGAGGGCGACAACGTAACCTGACCATCCGTCACCGTTTGAGTAGGACGCGGCAACCGATCAGAGTTATCCCATGCTACCATGGTCATGGCATCCTTCTGGCTGCGCCGCCTCAGCATGCGTCGCCACAGGATCATGACATGGTATCGAAACGCGGCCAGGGCCGCATAGTTGCCCGGCACGGCCTGCAATGAACATTGGCGGATATGCCAAATGCGGGCGCAAGACGGGCAGATGTGCCCCGGAGACCCGTTCGCCGCAGCCGGACCGCCGCAACGAAACAGCATCACGATCCGCCTGAAGACCGGGCGGTGGATCATGGGCGGTGCGAACGGGAACGGCATCGATATCAGGCAAGGCGCCGGCAACGCCGCTGTCCGCGCCGGCATCACCCCGGCAGCGGATTGAGGGCAGGCTTTGCGACCAGCCGGGAAACCGCAGCCAGAAACCGGTCCGTATCGTGTCCCTCACACAGAATGAGTGCATCCATACGGGCTCTTGCATGATCGCCCCGGCGCATTGAAGAAATCGTCTGCAACAAAAGGCGCTCGCAGTCGGTCGTCTTCGCGGCGCAGGACGCGCAGCAAGGGCTCATGAACGCGAATACCGTCCTGCGCGCCTGGCGCATCTTGCGCAGCACATCCATGATCGAATAGGCCATACCCGGCCCCCAGGCATGACCGAAAGAGGCCACGGAAAAATCCATGGCTGTTTCCCAATACGGTTTGGACGGGTCCGCATAGGCCAACAGAAACCGGCGCATGACTGTCAGGAGGACTAGGTCCCGGCCATCGAAGCCGGCATTCGACGCCGGCGCCGTTTTCTTTTCCGTCGCTTGTCTTTCTGTCATCGTTTATCGGCTTTCAATCATGCGACCGCCGAGCGCGTCCGTCCCGTGGTCCCCTTTGTTTGGCAGCACGCTATTTTTTCTTGAATACTAATGTCAAGTTATAATTTGGCCGTGTTGCGACGAAAGCCGCCGGTATCGCTGATCGACGCATGCCATGATTTCAAATCCGGGACCGTTGTCCGGTGCGACCGGCATGATATCGTGCGCCTTCCGTAATCAGCCAGTTTTCCGTTTGCCCTTTGCATCCGGAAAAGTCAGGAGCAGTCATGAAACGCAGCGCGATCAATCCGACCTCGATGTACAACGCCGTTCAATTCGGCTTTTCCCACGCCGTCGAGAGCGAAGGCGGCCGTCTCCTGCATCTTGCCGGTCAGGTGGCCTGGGACGCCAATGGCGAACTGGTCGGCCCGGGCGATCTGGCGGCCCAGGCGGCGCAATGTTTCGCCAATCTCAGCGAGGTCCTGGCGGCATGTGGTGCGAGCGCACAGAACGTCGTGCGCCTGCGCACCTATGTTGTGGACTATTCGCCGGACAAGCTGGAGATCATCGGTCCGGCCATCGGCGGCTTCTATGGAGATGTCACACCGGCGGCGAACACGCTCATCGGCGTGCAGGCACTCGCAATGCCCGATTTCCTGATCGAAGTCGAGGCAACGGCCGTGCTGGACTGATCGGCATTCAGGTAAAGCTGCGGACGGTCTCGATGGCGCCGTCCAGCGCTTCACCCTTTTCATCCTTCAGCGCGGCTTCCCGCAGGCGCTCGATCCACTGCGCGGCATCGTCCCGTCCGGCAACCAGCTTTGCCGCATCCAGCACGCGGTCGAATTTGGACAGGCCCCTTGCGTGCGTATCCGAATAGCCCTTGATCAGCCGACGGCACCGGATGATCTCAACGGCGAGATCGTAATCGTCAGCGAGATAATCGAATGCCGTACCGAGCCAGCGGTCGAGATGCTCCGTCTCGATCGCATGGCGCAGCGTGCGCCGGCGATAGCCGCGCAGACCGCCCAGCACATAAAGCATGGCAAATGGCCTCAGCCGATCCGTGCGCAATCGCCGCCCCTTGTTGAACCAGCGGTCAAGCCGGGCCATCCAGAGCTTGCTGGCTTCAACACGCCGTCCGAGACCGGCCGGCAGCATTCCGGCAATTTCCTCGGCGCGGGGGTGCATGAATTCGGTCAGGTGCACCAGCGAATCGTCAGGCGCGGCCATCTCCGAGCGGATCCGTGCAAATCGCTGCGCCCGTGTCTTCAGATCGGCAACGCGGATGACATCGTCATAGGCCATGGCATTGGCGATGTATTTTGCCGCCTCGCGCGTCAGCCGATATCCCTTGTCGTCTCTATCACGCGACAGGACGTCGCCGACCCGGTCGAGATACTCCTTCCCATAGGCGGCATCCTGGAAGTCGACGACCTTCTGCAGGCCCGGCCGCGCCATTTCACCGACCGTTTCCGGCCAGTCTGCGATACGGGCCATAAGCGCCTGCCATTTCGACATCAGGGGACCGGACCCCGTCGGCGCCGCCATGGATATGCCAGCCCCGTTCTGGCTTTCATCCGGATCAACGGGCTGCACGCCATCCGCCGTTCTCTCGAATGCGGCTCCAAAGGCTTTCAGACTGGCTTCAAC
>NZ_CFHWAF010000028.1:0-39302 GCF_984452065.1 Hoeflea sp.
TGATCGCGACGATCGAAAGCCGCATGAACGGCGCGCCGGCGCCGTTGGAGGATATCCTGACCGAGTGGCGCGCTTCCGGCGACGTCGGCTATATGCCGGTGCTGCTTGCAGGCACGTTCGACCACGCCGCCGAACAGCATTACCTTGCAACCCATGACGGCCAATCCGGCTGGTACGTCTATACGCCGCTCGGATTGCCCGACGGGCGTACCGTCATCGTCAACCGCGGATTTGTGCCTTACGACCTCAAGGACCCGTCCAGCCGGCCGTGGACGCCGCCGCGAGGGCCGCTGGACCTCATCGGCATCGCCCGCAATCCGCTGACGCAGAAGCCGGGGTCCCTGGTGCCGGACAACGAGCCGCAAAACAGCACCTGGTACTGGAAGGACCTTGCCGCCATGGCCGATACGATGGGTCTCGACAAGGCCGCGCTGATCCCGTTCTTCGTCGATGTTTCCGGCGGCAGCGGAGCCGGCACGCCGGGGCCCATACCCGGCGTTACACGTGTTGCGCTGTCCAACAATCACCTGCAATATGCGGTGACATGGTTCGGGCTGGCGGCCGCCCTGGCCATTGTGACCGGATACTTTATCTGGCGTTCGCGAAAAAGGCCGTAGCGGGTCCTGATTGCAAGGTTTCCATACGCAGGCACTTGTTCTAAAAAGCCGGCGAGCTATTTCGGTGGAGGTCATGACAGTTTCGAACAAACCATCCCTGACCATAAGGCTTTGCGGCCCGCGCGGGTTTTGCGCGGGCGTGGACCGGGCCATTCAGATGGTTGTCCTGGCGCTGAAAAAGTACGGCTCTCCGGTCTATGTACGCCACGAGATCGTCCACAACCGGTATGTGGTCGACGGGCTGCGCGAGCGCGGCGCTGTTTTTGTCAAGGAACTGCACGAGATTCCGCCCGAGCATCATGACCAGCCGGTGATCTTTTCAGCCCATGGCGTGCCGAAATCCGTTCCGGCCGACGCGGTGGAACGCAATCTCTTTTATCTCGACGCGACCTGTCCTCTGGTGTCCAAGGTTCACAAGCAGGCGATGCGTCATCAGCGTCAGGGCCGACATGTCATCCTGGTCGGGCATGCCGGCCATCCAGAGGTGATCGGAACGATGGGGCAGTTGCCTCCGGGTGCCATCAGTCTTGTCGAAACTGTCGAGGGCGCGCAGTCCTTCACACCGCCGGACCCCGACAATCTTGGATTTGTGACCCAGACCACGCTCTCCGTCGACGAGACGTCCGATATCATAGAAGCACTGCAGAACCGTTTTCCGAATCTTATGGCACCGGCCGCCGAATCCATTTGTTATGCCACCACCAACCGGCAGGAGGCCGTGCGGGCCGCGGCGCCCGGCTGTGATCTGTTCCTCGTTGTCGGCGCGCCGAATTCCTCCAATTCGAAGCGGCTTGTGGAGGTGGCTCTTCGGGCCGGAGCCGAAAAGTCGCTGCTTGTGCAGCGGGCCGGAGAAATTCCGTGGCCCGAGATCGACGCCGCGCCGCCGGAAGTGATCGGCCTGTCGGCCGGTGCCTCGGCGCCCGAGATCATTGTCGATGAAATCATCGGTGAATTCGGCAAACGCTTCAACATCACCATTGATCTGGTCGAAACGGCGGTAGAAGACGAGAACTTCCTGGTCGCGCGCGATCTTCGCGATGTCGAACTCACGACAGCCGACATGGCATTTGTCAATGGCGAGGCGGATCGCTAGAAGCAAATCGCGAACAGCGGATCCGAGAGGCTGGAATTTGGCCGTCTATACCGACATCACCGAGACGGAATTGCGGGATTTCCTGGAACCGTACGATATCGGTGAATTGCTTTCCTACAAGGGGATTGCCGAAGGCGTCGAGAATTCAAACTTCCTCCTGCACACATCCGCGGGTTCCTACATCCTGACGCTTTACGAAAAGCGCGTGGACCGCAATGACCTGCCGTTTTTTCTCGGACTGATGGAGCATCTGGCGCAAAACGGCCTGACCTGTCCTTTGCCGGTGCACCGCCGCGACGGCATCGTCCTCGGCGCGCTGGCGGGTCGGCCCGCAGCGGTCATAACATTCCTCGAGGGCATGTGGCCGCGCCGGCCGACGCCCGTCCACTGCCGCGAGGTCGGCAAGGCGGCGGCGACGCTGCATGTCTGCGGCAAGGGATTTCAACGCAACCGGTCCAACGCGCTCTCGGTCGGCGCCTGGCGTTCCTTATGGAACCAGTCGGCATCGCGCGCCGACGAGGTTGAAACAGGCCTTGCCGCGGAAATAGGCGCCGATCTCGACCATCTTGAGAAAAACTGGCCGCAGGGTCTGCCTTCGGGTGTCATCCACGCGGACATGTTTCCCGACAACGTGTTCTTCCTCAGCGAAAAACTCTCCGGCGTCATTGATTTCTATTTTGCCTGCAACGACCTCTTCGCATACGACATCGCCATTTGCCTCAATGCATGGTGTTTCGAGCGCGACGGATCGTTCAACGTGACAAAAGGTATGGCGCTTCTGGACGGCTACCAGTCGGTGCGGCCGCTCAGCGGACCCGAAGCCGATGCCCTGCCGCTGCTGGCCCATGGCGCGGCCTTGCGGTTTTTCCTGACCCGGCTTTACGACTGGCTGACCGTTCCGGACGGCGCCATGGTGGTCAAGAAGGACCCGCGGGAATATCTGCGCTATCTGCGCTTCCATCGCAACATCGACTCGGCCGGAGAATACGGCCTAAGAAAAGACGGCCCAAATTGAAACATGTTGAGATCTTCACCGACGGTGCGTGTTCCGGAAATCCGGGCCCGGGCGGCTGGGGCGCCATTCTGCGCTATCAGGGCCTGGATAAGGAAATGTCGGGCGGGGAGGCCGATACCACCAACAACCGGATGGAACTGACGGCGGCGATCAAGGCGCTGAACGCGCTGAAAGAGCGCTGCCGGGTCGATCTCTATACCGACTCATCCTACGTCAAGGACGGGATCGGCGGCTGGATTGAGGGCTGGAAACGCAATGGCTGGAAGACCGCGGCCAAAAAGCCGGTCAAGAACGCCGAGCTCTGGCAGGCGCTTGAGGAGGCCCGCAACCGTCATCAGGTCACATGGCATTGGGTGAAAGGCCATGCCGGCCACCCGGAGAACGAGCGGGCGGACGAACTCGCCCGCCTCGCCATGGCGCCCTACAAGGCCTGATGGCCTACAGTTGCTCCAGTATCGCCTCCGCACCGGAGTTGGTCACGTCACCCGGTGACGGCTCGACGTTGAGTGCCGATACGGTGCCGTCCTCGACGATCATGGCATAACGCTTCGAGCGCATCCCGAGCGTTCCGGCGGAAAGATCGATGTCCAGTCCGACGGCCTTCGTGAAGGCGCCGTCCCAGTCCGCCAGGAAGCGGATCTTGCCTTCCCCTTCGGTGCTTTTTGCCCAGGCGTCCATGACAAATGCGTCATTGACCGAGAGCACGGCGATTTCGCCGACGCCCTTGGCCATCAGGGCATCGCGGTGTTGCAGATATCCGGGCACGTGGACATTGCTGCACGTGCCGGTAAAGGCTCCGGGAACGGCAAACAGAACCACCTTCTTGCCGGAGAAGATATCCTGTGTCGAAACCTCGTTCATGCCTTCGGAGGTTGCTTCTTTCAGGGTCAATTCAGGTAGTTTGTCGCCGACTGAGATCGTCACGTGCATCATCCTCATAAAACTGGCGTTGCGCCCATTGCAATCGATGCCCCGGTAATATCGATTGACCGGCGGTATGCCGGGATCCCGGGACAGACCGAAAGATAGTAGAGCGCCGTGTGATGTCCAGTGATTTCGCCGTGTAAGGGACGGCAGCGTCCGACAGCCGCCGGGCGTTACGGCAAGGTGATGTCCGTTTGCATCGCGCGGTCCGATGTTTTGACGACAACATGGATTGTATGTCCGGAAAGACCGGCCTTATCCGGTCCCGAATGGGGCACTTCAAAGGTCGCGATATTGCCCGAAACGCCGGTGTGGTTCGGCGTCTCGAAACGCCAGCCGCGCGGCCCGGTTACAAAAATCTCCCCGTCGCCAGCGCCGTCGGGCAGGGCAACGGCAAAGGTCAGCATGTCACCGCTGTCACTGGTTTCGCGCACCTTGAAATCGTCCGCAGGTGCCTGCGGCAGTGAACGGAACGCCCGCGTGACCATTCTCCTTTCGAACGAATTGGCCGGCTGCTCCGGATCGAGGGTGAGGGTAAAACGCGTCTGAAACGGGATGCAGACGGATTCGCAAATGCCGAGAAAGACGTCGGCTTCCAGGACACTTTTTGCCCCTGCCGTCTCCTGTTTCAAAGTGATGGGCAGGACAACCGGATAATCGTAGCCGGCCCAGACCGAATAGGCGTCCTCGATCCGCTTGGGCGCGGGAAAATGGATCTCCGCCGATTGCACATTCTGGCTTCGGTCAACACGAAATGTCGGCGGGACGCCGGCCTCTCCCGGGTCGCGCCAATAGGTCTTCCACCCCGGCAGAAGCTCGATGTCCAGCGCTGCCTTGATTGTCCCGTCGGCTGCCGGTTCAAGTGCCGAGACGCGGATGCGCCCGCCCTCGGTCTCGACCCATTCGCTCGACGCTGCAACGGCCGCCGAAGAGAGCGCAAGAAAGGCGATCAGCGCGCCGCCGGCAGTTCCGATTGCGGCCGATTGTGGTCTGAAACGATAAGTGATCATGACGCCAATCTAGTCCCGGCGACCGGCTGAAACCAGTCACGAGCAGCGCCGGCACGTTCATTTTAAGGTGATCGCGGCATCGGGGCGTTTCCGCGTCGGGCGGTGGCTGTCCCCGGCGCGACACTATGGGTTCAGGTCGCGGTTTCAATTTACACCATAATTGCGGTAAGCTCCCCTTATGGACATTCTTCACGAAAGTCTCCTGGGTGACGCAGAACGGGGTTGTTTTGACGGGCAGTTCCTGCTCGCCATGCCCGGACTGTCCGACAGCAACTTTTCCCGCACCGTGATCTACATCTGCGCCCACAACAGGAACGGCGCGGTTGGTTTTATTCTCAACCGGCCCCAGTCCATCAGTTTCTGCGAACTCATGGTCCAACTGGAGCTCATCGATGACGATGACGCGGCCACCTTGCCGTCGTCGGCAATCGAACTCAGTGTCCAGACCGGCGGACCGGTGGAGACGGGCAGGGGATTTGTCCTTCATTCCGATGACTATCACAGCGAGGCGACGCTTCCGATCTCCGAGGATCTGTCACTGACGGCGACGGTTGACATCCTTCGTGCCATCACCAAGGACAAGGGGCCGAAAAAGGCCACCATGATGCTCGGCTATTCCGGCTGGGGCGCGGGCCAACTGGAAAACGAGGTCAGCGCCAATGGCTGGCTGACATGCCCGGCTGTCAACGACATCATCTTCAGCGACGATCTGGACACGAAATACGAACGCGCCTTTGCGTCCATCGGGATCGATCCCGCCATGCTGTCAAGCGAGTGCGGCCAGGCTTAGCGCTCCTCCATGCGGTAACATGGTCGCTCCGGCGGTTCTCGCATCGGCGGCCGGGAGGCGATCACGGACCGGCCGCCCGCCTCAACAGAACGTCATCAAAGTTTACGCCTTGTCCTATCGGCGAATGACGCATCTTTTCTATATGGGGCCGAAGGACTGCACCGCCCATTCGTGGAGATGTCTTTTGAGCGTGAAACTGGCCGGCATATCAACCGCCGTCCCCGGCGAAGAAATACCGCAAACCCTGGTTCTGGACTGGGCGCGCCGTACCCTCGGCAGCAGGTTCAGTCAGTTCGAGCGTATGTCGAAGGCATTTGAAAATGCCGGCATCGACACACGCTATACCGTGGCGGAGAATTCATGGTTCGAGACCCCGAAGACATGGTCGGAACGGAACGAAGCCTATCTGAGCGGCACCACGGAGCTTTTTGTCGAGGCGGCCGGCGCGGCACTGGCCGATGCGGGCTGGGAGGCGGGCGATGTTGACGTTGTCGTGACGGTTTCCTCGACCGGCATCGCCACGCCGTCCCTGGAAGCCAGGGCGCTGTCCCGCATGGGGTTCCGCAATGACATCATGCGTGTTCCGGTTTTCGGGCTCGGATGTGCCGGCGGTGTGTCGGGTCTGGCGATCGCGCGCGATCTGGCGGCGGCGCAGGACGGTCTGCGCGTGCTGCTGGTTGCCGTCGAGGCCTGCTCGGTTTCCTTCTGCAGCGGTATCCCGAACAAGGCCGATATCATCGGCGCGGCCCTGTTCGGGGACGGCGCGGCGGCCGTGTGCGTCACCTCGGCGCCGGCCCGCTACAAAACCCGTGACATCTTCATCGGCAGGGGCACACAGAAGATCTGGCCGGACACGTTGTCCATCATGGGATGGGACGTCAGCGACAATTCCTTGGGGGTTATCTTCGACAAGGCGATCCCCGATTTCACCAGGAACAATCTCCTCAGCGCCGTTTCCGACGCGCTGTCGATTCTCGGCAAGGATGCCGATGAGATCGACCGCTTCGTCTTCCACCCCGGCGGCACAAAGGTCCTGCAGGCCATCGAACTGTCGCTGGATCTGGAACCGGAGAGCCTTGGCGTGGAACGGGAGGTCCTGCGCAACTTCGGTAATATGTCCGCACCGACGGTGCTGTTTGTCCTCAAGCAGGTTCTGGAAACGGAACAACGGGGCGAGATGCTGATGGGCGCCTTCGGTCCCGGGTTCACCGCGTCCTTCCTGCCTGTTTCAGAGGCCTGAATTGACTGTTTCCGTTCCCGCACTGATCCTGTTGGCCTTCCTCGTCGCGCAGCGTCTCGGCGAGCTGGCCCTGTCCCGGCGAAACACTGCAAGGCTTCTGGCGAAGGGCGCGACCGAACACGGCGCCGGCCATTATTCCTATATGGTCGGCCTGCACGGCGCCTGGCTCCTGACGTTGATCTGGTTCGGGATAGGGCAGGACCTTTCGCTTCCGTGGCTGGCGGTCTTTGTCGCCTTGCAGCTTGCGCGCGTGTGGATCATCTGGAGCCTTGGCGAGCGGTGGACGACCCGGATCATCGTCCTGCCGGCGCCGCTTGTCACCAAAGGACCCTTCGCCTGGACGAAGCATCCGAACTATCTGCTGGTCATCGCCGAGATGCTGACCGTGCCGATGATCTTCGGGCTGCCCGTTGTCGCAGCCGTCTTCTCCGCCCTTAACGCGGCGATGCTCGTGGTGCGCATCAGCACGGAGGAAGAAGCCCTGACGAAGTGGCGTTAGGTGTCCCTACATCACCGGGAAATGCTCTCTGAGCAGTTTGAGCACCGAATTGGCGCTGATGGGCGGCCCGAACAGGAAGCTTTGCGCGTAGTCGCAGCCGAGCTCCGCCAGTTCCTCCGCATCCTCTTCCGTCTCGATGCCCTCGGCGACGATATTCATTTCAAGATCGCGCGCCATTGAGATGATGGAGCGCAAAAGAACGACCTGCTTGTCATTGGTGGCCCGCACCAGCGACTGATCGATCTTGATCGTGTCGAACGGAAAACGGGTGAGGTAGGACAGCGATGAGTGCCCGGTGCCGAAATCGTCGAGGGCAAGCTGCAGCCCCAGATCCTTCAGCCGGGCAAGCACCCGCGCGGCCTGTTCCGGGTTGTGCATGACCACCGATTCCGTCAGCTCCAGCTTGAGCATGGGCGGTTTGCAGCCGGTCTTGGTCAGCACTGAGCGGATTTCATTGTAAAGATCGTTGCGCAGAAGCTGCGCGCTCGAAAGGTTCACCGACATGAAAATCGGGATCTGGCCGAGCGCCCGGTACCAGGACGCAATGTCCTCGCACGACTGCTGCAGCGCATACATGCCCAGTTCCATGATCAGGTCCGAACTTTCGGCGATCGGAATGAACTCCGACGGTGCGATATTGCCCTTGCGCGGATGGTCCCAGCGCATCAGTGCCTCGAAACCGGCGATCTCGGCGCTCGCGATATCGACGATAGGCTGGTAGACCATGGTCAGTTCGTGGCGTTCGAGTGCCCGCCGCAGGTCGGATTCGATCTGCAGCTTGTCGGCCCCGACGGAGCGGAAGGCCGGCCGGTAGGGCTCGATCCGGTTTCCGCCGACGCGCTTGGCCTGATACATGGCAAGCTCGGCGTCCTTGACCAGTTCCAGCGGCGAGGACATCTCGTCCACCCAGGTCACCAGCCCGATCGATCCGGTCAGGATGATTTCCTTCTGGCCGAAACTGATCGGCACCATGATCGCCTTGCTGATGCTTTCGGAAAAGGCCGCGACCTTTTGCGGCTCCTGTTCGGAAAGCAGGATCAGCCCGAACTGGTCGCCGCTAATGCGCGCCAGCGTGTCCTGCGGCTTCAAAAGCCGTTTGAGCCGCCGGGCGATGGTCAAAAGGATGGTGTCGCCCGCCGAGATGCCAAGCTCGTCATTGACCTGCTTGAAACGGTCGATGTCGATCGCGAAGATCGTCGGCCGCACCGAATCCTCCGCGCTGGCGAGTGCGATGATCGCGTCCAGCCGGTCGATGAAGAGCTCACGGTTGGGCAGTCCGGTCAGATTGTCGTGCACGGCATCGTGCAGCAGGCGTTCCTCGGAACTCTTCTGCTCGGTCACATCGATCAGCGTGCCGACGCAGCGGATAACCTCGCCGTCCGAGCCGACAACCGGCCGGGCACGCAGTGCGAGCCAGTGGTAGTGCCCGTCCTCGGCGCGGATGCGGAACTGGTGATTGAGCCGGCCGCGGCGATGTTCAAGAACGACATCGAGCGTCGAGCGGAAACGGTCCCTGTCATCGGGATGAATACGCGGCAGCCAGTTGCGGGCCGGGCCGAAGAGGCTGCCGGGCGAAAGGCCGAGCTGCCGGCTGACATCCGGCATCGTCACGATACGGTCGCGTGAGACGTCCCAGTCCCAGACAATGTCGCCGGAGCCCGTCAGGGCGAGCGACTGGCGTTCCAGATCGCTGAACAGGCCCTGCTGCGCGCCGCCGCCGGCAAAGGCGTGCTGCATGACCGTGAAGCCGATAAGCAGGACGATGAGGACGAGGCCGCCGCCGAGCGCCGGCTGCACGATGTCGTTGGACAACTGACCGGTCACCGTCAGCCATGCGCCGAACAGCCAGCAGATGATCAGCACCCACGTCGGGATGAGCATGATTGCGCGATCGAACCGGCTGAGCCCGAGATAGGCGATCAGCCCGGTTCCGGCGATGACCGTTGCGGCAAAGGAGAAGCGCGCGATACCGGTCGCGATGACCGGATCGTAGACCGCGAAGGCCGAAAGAATGCCCAGGCCGACGATCCACGCCAGCGTGGCGAAGCTCAAATTGGTGTGCCAGCGGTTGAGATTGAGATAGGTGAACAGGAAGATCACCAGCCCCGCGGCAAGCGTGATCTCGGTGCCCGCCCGCCAGATGCGTTCGTCCGTCGGTGTTGTCTGCACGAGCTGGGCCAGGAACCCGAAATCGACGCAGATATAGGCCAGAACCGCCCAGGCGAGCGCGGCCGTCGCCGGCAGTACCGAGGTTCCCTTGACCACAAAAAGGATGGTGAGGAACACGGCGAGCAGGCCGGCGATGCCCAGCACGATACCCTTGTAGAGCGTGAACGAGTTGACCGTGTCCTTGTAGGCCTCCGGCTCCCACAGATAGAGCTGCGGAAGGTTCGGGGAGGAGAGCTCGGCAACGAAGGTGACGATCGATCCGGGATTGAGCGTGATATGGAACACGTCCGCTTCATCGCTCGCAACGCGATCGAGGGCAAACCCCTCGCTCGGCGTAATGGAGACAATGCGCTCGGAGCCGAGATCGGGCCAGAACAGGCCGGAATCGGCCAGCCTGAAATGCGGAGCGACGATCAGCCGGTCGAGCTGTTCGTCCGAGACATTGGCGAGCGAGAATTCCGCCCAGTCGCCGCTATGTGCGTCGGAACTGGAGCGCACTTCGATCCGCCGCACGATTCCGTCCGCATCCGGCGCGGTGGATGTCTGGAAGGCGCTGCCGCGCTGGGCATGAAGGTCGGTCGTTGCCGTCAGGTCGAGAGCGGTGTCGTCCCGCGAAATCTTGACGGTTTCCGCCGCAAGACCCGGTGCGGCGGCCAGCATCAGGGCGATCAGCGCAACGATCGCAAGCAAGGCGTGCCGCGGGGTTGGCATTATCCGGAAGGGCTGACCGTTCATGAATTCAACTAGGACCCGGAGTTTTCTTGTGGCGTTTTGCAAGGTCCATCCGTCGAACGATCACTGGCCAGCAACGCGTAGAGATGATGGTCGCGCCACGTGCCGTTGATCTTGAGATAACCCCGCAGATAGCCTTCATACCGAAAATTGGCCTTTTCAAGGAGCCTGACAGAACGTTTGTTATCCGGAATACAAGCAGCTTCTATCCGGTGCAACTGCAACTGATCAAAGATATAGGGTATGGCGGCATTGAGACCTTCCAGCATAAGGCCTTTTCCGGCGCTGTCTTCGGCCATCCAGTACCCGATCATGCAGGTCTGCGCCGCCGCCCGTCTGATATTTCCGATAGTGAGGCCGCCCACCAGGCGGTCGCCGTTTTTGAGGAACAGGAAAAACGGAACCGAGCGCCCGTCGCGGAACTCCTGTTCATAGCGGCCGATCCGTTGACCGAATGCCGCTTTGGTCAGATCGTTCTGCGGCCAGGTCGGCTCCCAGGGTTCGAGAAATCCGCGGCTCGAACCGCGCACATCCGCCCATTCAGAATAGTCGCGCCGTTCCGGAAAGCGCAGATAGACGCTGTCGCCGTCGATGCGCGGCGCGGTTTCGCGCCTGGACAGGAGACGAAGCGGGGACATGCATCCTACCCGGTTGCGGCCTGGCGCTCGCGCCCGGTTGTCAGCCTCGAAGCGATATCGTCGACGGCCATCAAAGTGTCCACCGGCCCGACGGCCGACAGCGTGACGGGCGTGTCGAAAAACAGCCTTCCGGAAAGATCGGTCAGGCGTTCGGGCGTGATGCCGGCCAGACGCTCCATGAGTTCCTCATTCGGGATCGTGCGGCCGTAGAGCAGCATCTGGCGGGCGATCTGGCTGGCCCGGGCGGCCGGGCTTTCATGCGCCATCAGCAGTCCGGCCCTGAACTGCGCCCGCGCCCGCTCGATCTCGGACTCGTCGATGCGCTCGGCAACCTGGTGCAGTTCGTTGAGGATCACCGGGATGAGCTCCGGGACATCGTCCTGACCGGTTGCCGCGTGGATGCCGAAAATCCCGGTGTCGGAAAAGCCCCAATGCAAAGCATAGACCGAGTAACACAGGCCGCGATGTTCGCGAACCTCCTGGAAGAGCCGCGACGACATGCCCCCGCCAAGGACATTGGCGAGGATCTGCGACGCGTAGAAATCGCGCGCATGATAGGCGCGTCCCTCGAAGCCGATCAGCAACTGAACGTCCATCAGGTCGCGTCTTTCGCGATATTCACCGCCGGTGTAGACGGCGCTTCTCTCTCGCCCGTCACCGTCCGGCGTGTGGAGGATATCGGAAAACCGGTCGTCGACGAGGCGCACCAGCGTGTCATGGTCGACCGCGCCGGCGGCCACGATCGTCATCTTTTCAGCCGTATAGTTGCGCTGCAGGTAGCTGCGTATCTGGTCCGGCGTGAACGATTGCACCGTTTCCGGCGTGCCCAGAATCGACCGCCCGATCGTCTGATCGCGGAACGCCGTCGATGAGAACTTGTCGAAGACGACGTCGTCGGGCGTGTCGATGGCGGCGCCGATCTCCTGCAGAATGACGTGTTTTTCCCGCAGCAGTTCGGTCTCGTCGAGCACGGAATGGGTCAGGATATCGGCAAGAATATCGATGGCCAGCGGCACGTGGTCTTTCAGAATACGGGCATAGTAGGACGTCGTTTCAACCGATGTCGCGGCATTCACCTCGCCGCCGACATTTTCGATCTCCTCGGCGATCTGTCGCGCCGAGCGCCTGGCGGTTCCCTTGAACGCCATATGTTCCAGAAGATGCGCTATGCCGTGTTCGGATGTCGTTTCGTCTCTCGATCCCGACTTGATCCAGACACCGAGCGCCACGCTCTCAAGATGCGGCATCGTTTCGGTGACAACCGTCAACCCGCTTTCCAGGCGGGTACACTCAACACTCATATTTCAGTCCGGTCTCATCCTGCAGCGCGTGCATTTCGGGCAATGTAGGCCTCGACCGTGTCGAGATCCGGCTGCAATGTGTCATAGATCTCCTCCCGATGCATCAGATCAGAGAGCCACGACGGAAGGGCAGGGTCAATACCGCTGGCCGATTTTACTGCATCCGGGAATTTTGCCGGATGCGCCGTCGCCAGCGTTATCATGGGTGCGCGAGGCCGTTCAAAGCTGCGTGATACATGCGCACCGCAGGCCGTATGCGGATCGAGAAGATAGCCTGCATCGTCGAGCATCGACCTGATCGTGGCGGCAGCCTGCTCCCGGGTGGCCTTGCCCGACCGGAATTCCTTTTTGATGCTCTTGAGCGCGCCGTCCTCGATGGTGAAGGAGCCGGACTGCGAAAGGCTCGCCATGCACCGGCGAAGGCTCTCGCTGTCGCGCTCGAAGGCATCGAACAGCAGCCGTTCGAAGTTCGAGGAGATCTGAATATCCATCGAGGGCGATGTGGTCGCTACGACGTCCCGCATCTCATACCGCCCGTTGAGCAATGCCCGGGAGAGGATATCGTTGTCGTTTGTGGCGATGACGAGCTTGTCGACCGGCAGGCCCATGCGCTTGGCGCAATACCCGGCGAAGATGTCGCCGAAATTGCCGGTCGGAACACTGAAGGAGACCTTTCGGTCCGGTGCGCCGAGCGACAGCGCGCTTGTGAAGTAATAAACGATCTGGGCCATGATGCGGCCCCAGTTGATCGAGTTGACCCCGGAAAGCTGAACCCGGTCGCGAAAGCCGATATCGTTGAACATGGCCTTGACCAGATTCTGGCAGTCGTCGAAATTGCCGTCGATCGCGAGGGCACGCACATTGCTTGCCCCGGACGTCGTCATCTGGCGCTGCTGAACCGGGGAAACACGACCGTTCGGAAACAGGATGAAGATGTCTGTCCGGTCGCGTTCGGCAAAGGCGTCGATCGCCGCGCCGCCCGTGTCGCCGGAGGTTGCGCCGACAATGGTCGCCCGCTGGCCGCGTTCGGCCAGGACATGGTCCATCAGTCTTGCAAGCAACTGCATTGCGACGTCCTTGAAGGCAAGCGTCGGGCCGTGGAAAAGCTCCAGGACGAAACTGTTCGCGCCGGTCTGAACCAGCGGCACGACCGCCGGGTGACGGAACGTCGCATAGGCCTCGTCGATCATGCTGCGGAAATCGTCGTTCGGGATTTCACCGTCGACGAAAGGCTGCAGAACCGCGAAGGCAATGTCCTCATAGGACCGGCCGCGCAGCGCGCGGATGTCTTTTTTGGAAAAATGCGGCCAGTTTTCAGGCACATAAAGCCCGCCGTCGCGGGCGAGGCCTGTTAACAAAGCATCGTTGAAACCGAGTGACGGGGCTTCACCTCTTGTCGAGATGTACTGCAATGGCCAAATCCTGTCCGCTTTTGTCCGCGACCTTGCGGATGATGTCGTGATGCAATAATGCGCTGGTATAGAACATTGAAAAGACTCGTTAAAGACCGCAAATGATGAGACCACAATGTGGTCCAGCTTGGTCTTTAGCCTGATGGGTCAGGTATATGCGAGGGATGGGGAGTCGGTGCGGTGAAAAAGCTTCGTTTTGTAATATTTGTCGGGCTTGCGGCCCTGGTGGCCGGATGCAATTCAGGTGGCGTCGGCGGCCTGCAACTGGGCCAGAATGCACAGAGCGGCGGCGCCGGGCAGGGCGGCGGCGTCGATCCGGCGCTCGGTAGCAGTGTCGTGCAGGGCACCTGTCCGAAAATCGAGCTTCGCGACGGCACCGCCTATTTCCGCAAATACGAACGCGGCGGTGAGGACGATCCGGCGAAGATACAGTTTCAGGCGGCCATCGCCGATACGACCCGCCAGTGCAGCGTGACCGGCAGCGAGATGACCATCAATGTCGTCGCGGCGGGACGCGCGGCGGCCGGGCCGGCCGGCTCGGCCGGTCCGATCAAGATGCCGATCCGGGTTGCCGTGGTGGAAAAGGGCACAAACAAGGTGCTCTACTCTGAACTGACCGAATTCGAGACGTCGCTCCCGCAGGGTACTCCGACCACCCAGTTCCTTTTCTCAAAGCCGGACGTCAACATTCCGATCAGCGCGTCGCGCTCGGTTCGCGTCTATATCGGCTTCGATGAAGGACCGCAGGACAGGGGCTAGAGCAATCTCACGACAGCGCGGACCAGCCGGCGAGGGCTTCAACAACCGCCGGAAAGTCGTTGAGACGGTTGATCGCCGTTTCCGCGCCCGCATCGGTCAGCCTGTCGGCGTGTGACGGATAGGTGTGGGATGCGCCGGTGAAGCCGACGACGCGCATTCCGGCGGCGCGTGCTCCCTCGACGCCATGAACCGAATCCTCAAGGACCAGTGTTTTTGCAGGGTCCGCGTTCATCTCTTTTGCCGCATGTTCGAAGACGTCGGGTGCCGGCTTCGGCCGGCCGTCGCCGACCTCCAGCGCGGAAAAGATGTGCGGGGCAAACAACTCCAGCGTCCCGGCCCGTTTGAGCATGGCCTCGATCCGGTGCGGTCTGGAGTTTGAGCACACGCAGCGTGCGACATCGATACCGGCCACCGTCTGGTGCACGCCTGTGATGCCCTTGACGTCCCTTGCGAGCTTTGCGTCGAGTATCTTTTCGGGCTTTTCCAGGAGGCTTGCCTGCAGCAGCAACCCCGCCTCTTTTTCGACGCTCAGCAGGGTTTCCTTCCAGGTCATCCCGGCGAAGCGCTGGGCAAACTCGGCGGCGTCAATCGCGTATCCGGCCTCCGTCAGCAGCTTGGCTTTCTGCTGTGCCGCGATGATTTCGGAATCGACGAGAACGCCGTCGCAATCGAAAATGATAAGGTCAAAGCCCGCCATGAAAAAGTCCTGAAATGTGGGGATCGACCCTGCTGATACATCATCGGCCGCGGCGGGACAATGGTGTCTTCCGCCAGCCGTTGTCAATTTGATAACCATATTGGGTGACGATGGCCCGAGTTTTTCGAGTAAGCGTATTCGGGTATCCAATGTCTGTACTTTCCCTCGCCGACATCCAGCGGGCGCCGGGTCCGAAAACCGGGCCGGTCATCGACACCATCATAAAGGGCGACTGCGTGGCAGCGCTTGAGGCGCTGCCGGAAAAATCGGTCGACGCGATCTTCGCGGACCCGCCCTACAATCTCCAGCTTGCCGGCGATCTCCACCGGCCCGACCAGTCGAAGGTGGATGCGGTCGACAACGACTGGGACCAGTTCGATTCCTTCAAGGCCTACGACGCCTTTACCCGGGCCTGGCTTCTGGCTTGCCGCCGTGTTCTCAAGCCCGCCGGCACCATCTGGGTCATCGGCTCCTATCACAATATCTACCGGGTCGGTGCGATCCTTCAGGACCTCAATTTCTGGATCCTCAACGATATCGTCTGGCGCAAGACCAATCCCATGCCCAACTTTCGCGGCCGTCGCTTCCAGAACGCCCACGAAACCATGATCTGGGCCAGCCTCGGCCAGAATGCAAAGGGCTATACGTTCAATTATGAAGCGATGAAGGCGGCCAATGACGATGTACAGATGCGCTCCGACTGGCTGTTTCCGATTTGCAGTGGTTCCGAGCGGCTCAAGGGCGCGGACGGCAAAAAGGCCCACCCGACCCAGAAGCCCGAGGCGCTTCTGGCGCGCATCATCCTGTCATCCACGAAACCCGGTGATGTCGTGCTTGATCCCTTCTTCGGTTCCGGCACGACCGGCGCGGTCGCCAAACGCCTCGGCCGCCGCTATATCGGCATCGAACGCGAACAGAACTATATCGACGCCGCACAGGCGCGTATCGCGGAGGTAAAAACACTGGGCAAGGCCGAGTTGACGGTCATGACCGGCAAGAAGGCCGAACCGCGTGTTGCCTTCAACGTGCTGATCGACTCCGGCCTTTTGAAGCCCGGGGCAAGCCTCCACTGCGCCAGGCGCCGCCATAGCGCGGTGGTGCGCGCCGACGGCACGCTGTCAAGCGGCGGCGAATCGGGATCGATCCACCGTCTGGGCGCGAAGCTGCAGGGCCTTGACGCCTGCAACGGCTGGACCTTCTGGCATTTCGAGCAAGCCGGCGAACTCAAGCCGATCGATGCGCTGCGCCGCATCGTGCGCGATGAAATGGCCCGCGCCGGCGCGTAATTGTCACGCGCCGAGCCCGTAGCTCCTCAGGTCCGTCCTCAGCCTGTCCGCGTCGGTAAAATGTACCGCGTGCCAGCCGGCCGCCTGCGCGCCGTTCACATTGGCGGGGCTGTCGTCGATGAAAAGCGTTGCCCCGGGCTCCAGCCCGAAATCGCCGGCATGCCTATCGAATATCTCGCGATCCGGTTTGATGGCCCCGATATCGGCTGAAACCGTCACACCGCGCGTCTCGTTGAGGAAGCCGAAGCGCTTTTGAACCTCGCGGAACGTGTCGGAGGCGAAATTCGTCAGCATCGTCACATCATGGCCGTCATCGATCAGGCCGCGCATGATGACGACGCTGTCCTCATAGGCGTGCGGCACCATATCGTGCCAGTTCGCCCGGAACGCCCTGATATGCGTTTCATGGTCGGGATGCTGTTCGATGAGCAGTTCCTCCGCGTCGTCCCAACTCCGACCCCGATCCTGTTCCACGTTCCATTCATGGGTGCAGACATTGTCAAAAAACCACAGCCGGGCATCATCGTCCGGTATCAGCCGGTTGAAGGGGATTTCCGGATCGTAGTGAAGCAGCACACGGCCGATATCGAAGACCACGTGTTTTATGGGAAACTGCGTCAAATCATCGTTCCTTTCTCGGATCGGGCTTTGCGCCTGACCGGATCAATAGCGGCTGCAATTGCCTTTTTCATGACAGTCGGCAGCGCCTCGTCGTCGAGACGATCGCGCGGCGCCCACCAACCTCCATCGATCGAGGGCCGCGGGTGAACGTCCGCGCGGTAAACATCAAGACGCAGTTCGAAATGGGTGAATACGTGTTTGACGGTTCCCGCCAGCGTCCAGTCGCCGGAAAACGGTGCGGCTTCGGTGCCCAGCGCGCCGTCGGTCGAGGCGGTCCACCCGCTTGTCGGAACTTCGGCCATGCCGCCCAGCAATCCGCTTTCGATGCGCCGGCGCAAGAGCACTGCGCCGTCGTCTCCGACCGCGACAAACGCCGCGCCCCGCCGCACCGGGCGCTTCTTCTTCGGCGGCTTGAAGGGAAACGCCTCGGCATCCTCCCGGCCGGAGCTGAGGCAGTCGCCGCGCACCGGACAGATGCCGCAGGCGGGGCGCTTCGGGGTGCAGATCGTCGCCCCGAGATCCATCACGGCCTGGGCGAAATCGCCGGGCCGGTCGGCCGGTGTCAGCACCGCCATGCGGGCTTTGATGTCACTCTTGACGGCGGGCAGCGGCGTGGTGAGGCGGAAGAGACGCGACACGACCCGTTCGATGTTGCCGTCCACCACGGCGGCATGGCGGTCGAAGGCAATGCTGGCTATGGCGGCTGCCGTGTAGTCGCCGATGCCCGGCAGTTTTTTCAGTTCGACCACATCATCGGGAAAGCGGCCGCCATATTGTTCGATGACGACATCGGCGCATTTTTTGAGATTGCGGGCGCGCGAATAATAGCCGAGCCCCGCCCAGGCGCTCATCACCTGGTCATTCTCCGCCGCCGCCAGCGCCGCCACGTCCGGCCAGCGTTCCAGAAAGGCAGCGAAATAGGGCCGCACCGCCTGCACCGTGGTTTGCTGCAGCATGATCTCCGAGAGCCATACGCGATAGGGTGACGGTTTGATGCCGCGTGCGCGATCGGCCGGCGAGACACGCCAGGGCAGGTCGCGATGGTGCCTGTCATACCAGGAAAGGATGGGGTCGGTGATCGTTTGTTCGGTGTTATCCATGATATCGCTGTCGTTGCAGCCCGCGATGGCGAGTTGTAAGCTTCGTTCGGTGCTTGGCAATACGCAGCCGGTCGCCGGGAAGATCAATTCACAGGACAGATGCCGATGAGCGGGCGCAAGGGCATTAAGCAGATCAGCGAGATCGCCAATGGCGTCCTTGATCCCGTACTGGCCAAAAGGGCCGGGATCAACACCATGCTGCTGGGCATGTGGGACGAGATCGCCGGCCCTGATTTTGCCGATTGTACACGGCCCGAGAAGATCAAGTGGCCCCGGCGTGACAGTCAGAGCGACACATTTGTTCCCGGCACGCTGACCATCGCCTGCGAGGGCGCGCGGGCGCTTTTCCTTGTCCACTCGCAGGACCAGTTGATTCAGCGCCTCAACAGCGTCTTCGGTTTTCCCGCTGTTGAACGGATCAAGATCGTGCAAAAGCCGATATCGGGATCGGCTGGCAGACGGAAGCACCCGCAGCCTTTGCCGCGTGACCGCCGGGAAAAGCTCGAGGCGATGGTGTCCGGCATCGAGAGTGAAAATCTGCGTGAAGCGCTCAAGCGTCTCGGCGCGGGCGTGATGGCGCAACCCCGCAAAGGCCGATAACGCTGTTGTGAACCCCAAACCGGCAAAAATGTTGTCCTGCCACAATTCAGGCGGTAACAATCCTCCGATATTCGTCCCACCGATCAGGATGCCCAGAAAGGTCGATTCAATGCCTTCTTCTTCAATCACCCGACGCAGGTTCTCCATGCTGGCCACCGGTGCGGCTCTGTCCGTGTTTGTTGCCGCATGCAGCGATAGCGGTGAGGCGAACAGGGTCTCGCAGGTTCAGGATGCGCCGGCCGTCGATCCGGTGACGACCGCCTCGGTCGATCTGCCGAGTCCTTCAGGCGATGTCGACATGGACGAAGTGCTGAAACCCGGCCCGATGGAAGATATGTCGCTGGGCGATCCCGATGCGCCGGTCAAGATCGTGGAATACATGTCCATGACGTGCCCGCACTGTGCCGACTTCCACAACGACACGTTCAAGCGGATCGTCGCCGACTATGTGGACACGGGCAAGGTGCAGTTCATCGTCAGGGAGTTCCCGTTCGATCCGCGGGCGACGGCTGCCGCCATGCTGGCCCGCTGTGCGCCGGATGACAAATTCTTCCCCATGGTCGATGTCCTGATGCAGCAGCAGGCCAATTGGGCCCGGGCACAGGATGCGGCCTCCGCGCTGTTTGACATTTCCAAACTTGCCGGTTTTACACAAGAGTCCTTTGAGGCATGCTTGACGAACCAGAAGCTTGTAGACGATGTGAATGCAGTCAGAAAGAAGGCGGCTGAGGAATTCGGGGTGAACTCGACGCCGACATTTCTGATCAACGGAAAGCGGTATCCAGGGAACATGTCGGTTGAAACCATGTCGGCACTTATCGATAGCCTGCTTTAAACGCGCCGAAATGCTCGTTGCGGCCGGAGCGCTGCGCGCCCTGTGCGCACCCTGTTGCAGTCACCCGATGCGAGCGCCGGAGTGAACTGACATGGAGTTCACAAAACTGCGGCTGATGGGCTTTAAGTCCTTTGTTGAACCTACTGAATTTTTTATCGAAAAAGGTCTGACCGGCATCGTCGGCCCGAATGGTTGCGGCAAGTCCAACCTGGTCGAGGCGATGCGCTGGGTGATGGGCGAGAATTCCTACAAGAATATGCGCGCATCCGGAATGGATGACGTGATCTTTTCCGGTTCGGGAAACCGGCCGGCGCGCAACACGGCGGAAGTCGGACTGTTCCTCGACAATCACGACCGGTCCGCCCCCGCAGCCTTCAACGAGAGCGACGAAGTGCAGGTTTCGCGGCGAATCGAGCGCGAATCAGGCTCGGTTTACCGAATCAACGGCAAGGAAGCGCGCGCCAAGGACGTGCAATTGCTGTTCGCGGATGCTTCCACCGGCGCCCGTTCGCCGTCCATGGTCGGCCAGGGGCGCATCGGCGAACTGATCCAGGCAAAACCCCAGGCCCGGCGCCAGTTGCTGGAGGAAGCGGCGGGCATATCCGGCCTGCATTCGCGCCGCCATGAGGCCGAACTGCGCCTGCGCGCGGCCGAAACCAATCTCGAACGGCTCGACGACGTGACGTCCGAACTGGAGAGCCAGATCGAAAGCCTCAAGCGCCAGTCGCGGCAGGCCAACCGTTTCAAGACGCTGTCGTCGGAGATCCGCGAGGCCGAGGCGACACTGCTGCATATTCGCTGGACAGAAGCCAAGTCTGCCGAGGGTGAGGCTGAATCGGCCCTGTCCAAGGCGACCAGCGAGGTTGCGGAGCTCGCCCAGGCGCAAATGGAAGCGGCCAAACATCAGGCGATTTCGGCGCAGAAACTGCCGGCGCTGCGTGAACTGGAGGCGAAAGCCGCCGCCATGCTCCAGCGTCTCCAGATCGCCCGCGCGCAGATCGAGGAAGAGGCCGAACGTGTCGCGGGCCGCAAGGCCGAAGTCGAGCGCCGCCTGACGCAGTTGCGTGAGGACATGGAGCGCGAGCGGCGGATGATTGCGGACAATGCCGGCATTCTCGAACGCCTCGACGCCGAGGAAAAGGAGCTGAGCCAAGCGCTCGCCGATGCGGCTACGCTGTCGCTGAACGCCGAGACAGCGTTCGGCGAAGCCGGTGCTAAGCTCGAGGAAAACGAGGCGGCCCTTGGCGCCGTCACCGCTGAACGTGCGGAGGCGTCCGCCTCCCGCAGCCAGCTGGAGCGCTCCATCCGCGATGCCGACGAGCGCATCGGCCGGCTTGAAAGGCAGCTGGCGGAGGGCGAAGAGGAACTTTCTCGCATCGCGGAGAAAATATCCGGCCTGCCTGACCCCGCCGAGAAGAAGGCCACTGTCGACGCCGCGGAAGACGGTGTCTCAAGGCTTGAGGCCGCGCTTGTCGAGATCGAGGAAGCGATCGAGGCGGAACGGCGCAACGAGGTGGGGCTGCGTCAGCCCGTCCAGGAGGCCCGTTCCAATCTGAACCGAATTGAAACCGAAGCGCGGACCATTTCGAAGATCCTCAATGCCGGCGCAGGCAATGAACTGTTCCCGCCCGTGGTTGAGCGCATGCGCGTGGATCGCGGTTTCGAAGCGGCGCTCGGCGCTGCCCTCGGCGATGATCTCGATCAACCGGACGACATCTCCGCGCCGGCCCATTGGCGCGTGGTCGCGTCGAGTGATGATCCGCAACTGCCGCCCGGCATTGTTGCGCTGTCGGACCATGTGACGGCCCCGCCGGCCCTGGCGCGGCGTCTTGCGCAGGTCGGCATTGTCGCCGGCGTGGAGGAGGGCGAAGCGCTGAGCGGCCAGCTCCTGCCGGGTCAGCGCCTTGTCGACCGGGAGGGTGCTCTTTGGCGCTGGGACGGGTTTACGGCCGGTGCCGACGCCCCGACCGCCGCGGCGCAGCGGCTTGCGCAGAAGAACCGGCTGGCCGAACTTGACGCAGAAGCGGTGGAAGCGACAAAAACGCTGCGCGCCGCTGAAGAGGCGCTGAAGGCGGCGGAGGCGGAACTCAAGTCCCGCGAGGCTTTGCAGCGCGAGACCCGCGAAACGCTGCGCGAAGCCCAAAAGGGCCTGGTCCTGGCGCGTGAGGCCCATGCCGACGCCGAGAAGGCGGCCGGTCAATTCTCCAGCCGGCGGGCGGTTCTGACGGAAGCGGCGAAACAGCTTGCCGCCCAGTCGAAGGAGGCGACTGAGCAGAAGAACGAAGCCGAGATCGGCCTCGCATCGGCACCTGAGATCGGCGAGCTGGAAAAGCGGCTTGAAAGTCTCACGGCTGAGGTCGCTGCGGACCGCGGCAAACTTGCCGAGGCGAGGGCGGCCTTTGAGGGCTTGCGCCGTGAGAACGAAGCGCGCGAGCGACGGCTGGCGGCGATCGGGCAGGAGCGGAGCAACTGGCTGGAGAGGGCGAGCAGTGCGGAAGGCCATATCGCGACCCTTACTCAGCGGCTGGAAGAAACCGCAGCCGAGGCCGAGAAAATCGCCGACGCCCCCGACGAAATCGATGCGCAGCGGCGCAAGCTCATGGACGAATTGTCCAAGGCCGAGGAGCAGCGCCAGGAAGCGGCCGATATCCTGGTGGAAGCCGAAACCCGCCAGCGCGAGGCCGATCAGGCGGCCGCAAAGGCCATCGAAGTGCTGTCCCAGTGCCGCGAGCAGCGCGGTCGCGCCGAAGAGCGTCTGAATGCAGCCAGGGAGCGGCGCACCGATTGTGAGGCGCGTATCCGCGAAACGTTGAAATGCGCACCGCATGAGGCAATCCGGCAAAGCGGACTGCAGTCCGATGAGGCGCTGCCCGATCCTGAGCAGGTTGACCGCAGGCTTGAGCGGCTGAAGCTCGAACGCGAGAGGCTCGGCGCCGTCAATCTGCGCGCCGAGGAGGAGCAAGAGGAACTTGCCGAACGGCTTGAAACGATCGTTGTCGAACGCGAGGACGTGATCGAGGCGATCGGCAAGCTGCGCCAGGCGATCCAGAATCTCAATCGTGAAGGCCGCGAGCGCCTGCTCAAGGCGTTCGATGTGGTCAACGAACAGTTCCGGCGGCTGTTCACGCATCTTTTCGGCGGCGGAACGGCCGAATTGCAGCTCATCGAATCCGATGATCCGCTCAATGCGGGCCTTGAGATCCTTGCCCGCCCGCCCGGCAAGAAGCCGCAGACCATGACCCTGCTTTCGGGCGGCGAGCAGGCGCTGACCGCCATGGCCCTGATCTTCGCGGTGTTCCTGACCAACCCGGCTCCCATCTGCGTGCTCGATGAGGTCGACGCCCCGCTCGACGACCAGAATGTCGAGCGCTTCTGCAATCTGATGGACGAAATGGCGGCCTCGACGAACACGCGTTTTGTCATCATCACGCACAATCCGATCACCATGGCGCGCATGAACCGGCTGTTCGGCGTGACGATGGCCGAGCAGGGGGTCTCACAGCTGGTCTCCGTCGATCTCGAAACCGCCGAGCAGATGCGCGACGCGAGCTAGAGAATGGCCCTGATCCGACGCGTTAAGGAAGTCCCGGAATTCAATCGATAAAATGCTGCAATTGCCGTGTCCGCCTATAGCGCTTCGTATATCTGTTCGGCTATGTGAAGCCGTCACCCCAATCCCGGCTGGAGATAAGAATGACCAAGTGGGTCTACACATATGGCGACGGACAGGCTGAAGGCGGCGCTGAAGACAGGAATCTGCTCGGCGGCAAGGGGGCCAATCTGGCAGAGATGTGCAATCTCGGTCTTCCGGTTCCGCCCGGTATGACGATCACCACGGAAGTCTGCAGCTGGTTCTACGCGCATGACCGGTCCTATCCCGACAAGCTGCCGGAGCAGCTGGATCGGGCGCTCGACTATATCGGCCGGCTGACCGGCCGGACCTTCGGCGATACGCAAAACCCGCTGCTTTTGTCCATTCGTTCCGGCGCCCGCGCCTCCATGCCGGGCATGATGGACACGGTGCTCAATCTCGGACTGAACGACGAGTCGGTGAAGGCCATGGCCGTCGATGCCGGCGATGAGCGCTTCGCCTATGACAGTTACCGCCGGTTCATCCAGATGTATGCCGATGTGGTCATGGGTCTCGCCCATGAGATGTTCGAGGACATTCTGGAGGATGAGAAGGCGCGCTTCGGCCATGAGCTCGATACCGATCTGAGCGCCGGGGAGTGGCAGCAGGTTATCCTGCGTTACAAGCAGACGATCACGGATGAACTGGGCGAGCCGTTTCCGCAGGACCCGGTGAAACAGCTTTGGGGCGCGGTCGGCGCGGTATTTTCAAGCTGGATGAATGCCCGCGCGATCACCTACAGGCAGTTGCACAATATCCCCGCCGATTGGGGGACCGCCGTCAATGTGCAGGCAATGGTCTTCGGCAATCTCGGCGACAGCTCGGCGACCGGCGTTGCCTTTACCCGCAATCCGTCGACCGGCGAGAACCGGCTCTACGGCGAGTTCCTTGTGAACGCCCAGGGCGAGGACGTGGTGGCCGGTATCCGCACCCCACAAAGCCTGACCGAAGTCGCGCGCCTTGAAGCCGGCTCCGACAAGCCGTCGCTGGAAAAGCTGATGCCCGATGCCTTCGGGGAATTCAGCGCCATCTGCGAGCGTCTCGAAAATCATTATCGCGACATGCAGGACCTCGAATTCACCATCGAGCGCGGCAAGTTGTGGATGTTGCAGACGCGGTCGGGCAAGCGCACGGCGAAGGCAGCGCTGAAGATCGCGGTCGAACTGGCCGAGAGCTGCCTGATCACCCATGAGGAGGCGATCAGGCGGGTCGACCCCGCTTCGCTTGACCAGTTGCTGCATCCCACCATCAATCCGCGCGCCGCGCGCGATGTCATCGGCAGCGGCTTGCCGGCATCGCCGGGCGCGGCGACCGGAGAGATCGTCTTCACCTCCGAGGATGCCGTGGCGCTGGCCGAGGCCGGCCGGACGGCGATCCTCGTGCGGGTCGAGACGAGCCCGGAGGACATTCACGGCATGCACGCCGCGGAGGGCATTTTGACGACGCGCGGCGGCATGACCAGCCATGCCGCAGTCGTCGCGCGCGGCATGGGCACGCCTTGCGTCTCGGGCGCGGGAAGCCTGCGTGTGGACATGCGCACGCAAACCCTCCTGACCGTCGCCGGGCCGCTCGGCAAGGGCGACGTCATCACCCTTGACGGCTCGTCCGGACAGGTTCTGAAGGGTGCGGTGGCGATGCTGCAACCCGAGCTCTCGGGCGATTTCGGCAAGATCATGGAATGGGCCGATGAAGCCCGGCGCATGAAGATACGCACCAACGCGGAGACACCCGCCGATGCGCGCGCGGCCCGCAGTTTCGGCGCTGAGGGGATCGGCCTTTGCCGCACCGAGCATATGTTCTTCGAAGGCGACCGGATCGTCGCCATGCGCGAGATGATCCTTGCCGAAACCGAGGAGGGGCGCCGCGCCGCGCTCGACAAGCTCCTGCCGATGCAACGTTCGGATTTCACCGAGCTCTTCGAGATCATGAAGGGAACGCCGGTGACGATCCGGCTGCTCGACCCGCCTCTGCATGAATTCCTGCCCAAGAGCGACGACGAGATCGCCGAGGTCGCGGCAGCCATGAACGTGCCGGTCGACCGGCTACACGAGCGCACCGATGCGCTGCACGAGTTCAACCCCATGCTCGGCCATCGCGGCTGCCGGCTGGCGGTCTCCTATCCGGAAATTGCCGAAATGCAGGCGCGCGCGATTTTCGAGGCGGCGATGAAAGCCGGTGCCGATACCGGCGAGCACGTCGTGCCGGAGATCATGGTGCCGCTCGTCGGCATGGTGGAGGAGCTGCGCTTCGTCAAGGCGCGCATCGATGCCGTCGCCGAGGAGGTGATGAAGGAAGCCGGTGAGAAGATCGACTATCTTGTCGGCACCATGATCGAGCTGCCCCGCGCCGCGATCCGCGCCCATCGTATCGCCGAGCAGGCCGAGTTCTTCTCCTTCGGCACCAACGATCTGACGCAGACCACATTCGGCATCTCGCGCGACGATGCGTCGGCCTTTCTCGCCACCTATCAGAAAAAGGGCGTGATCGATGAAGACCCGTTCATCTCGCTGGACATCGAAGGCGTTGGCGAGTTGATCGTAATGGCGGCTGAGAAGGGCCGCAAGACGCGCCCTGACATGAAGCTCGGCATCTGCGGCGAGCACGGCGGCGATCCGCTCTCGATCCGTTTCTGCGAAAAGATCGGCCTCGATTATGTCTCCTGCTCACCGTTCCGGGTGCCCATCGCCCGGCTGGCGGCGGCCCAGGCGGCGCTGGACGGGAAGGGACGTGAACCCTAGATGGGCGGCCATAAGCGCGCTGATTGAAGACATCAGCGCCGGACTCCGGGCAGAAAACACATAATGATCAACCGGGAGGAAACCATGATCAGAATCAACCGCCGAAAGACCCTGGCCCTGATGGGTGGCGCCGCCGTTGCTACGACGCTCGGTGCGCCCGCGCTGGCCATGAGCAGGAAAATCAAGGTGGGCGCGCTGCGCTTCACCTCCCATTCGGGCAGCTTCATCGCATTCGAACGGGGTTACTTCGATGAGGCCGGCCTCGACGTCGAATTCGAGTTCTTCCAGGCGGCGCAGCCCATGGCGGTTGCCATCGCCAGCGGCGATGTCGACTACGCCGTGACTGCCGTATCCGGCGGGCTTGTCTCGCTCGCTCAAAAGGGCGCTGTGAAAGTGATCGGCGGCGCGCTCAGTGAGGAGCAGGGCATCGACGGGCAGAAATTCCTCGTTTCGGACGCCGCTTTCCAGGCCGGCGTCAAAACGCCCAAGGACCTGGACGGCGGAAAATTCGCCGTCACCCAGTCGGGGTCGTCCTTCCACTATATGGGTTCGAAAATGGCGACCGCTGAAGGCATCAGGATGTCTTTCATCCCGCTGCAGAAGGTGGGGGCCATCATCGGTGCCATGAAATCCGGACAGGTCGATGGCTGGTCGATCGTGCCGCACATCGCCAAGCCTCTGGCGGGCTCCGGCGCGGTGCACATTATCGGCAATGTCTCGGATTACCTTCCGAACTATCAGGTCACGACCGTTTTCACCTCGTCCGACAAGGCGGCCAATGAGCGCGGTCTGACCGAAAGCTTCCTTGCCGGCTTCTCAAAAGGTGTAGACGATTATGCGGCCGCGATGATCGACAAATCCGGCGGCGACGAGGGTGTCGACCGGATGGTCGATCTGATCCACAAATATGTCTATGTGGACCGCCCCCGCGAAAAGGCCGCACCGTCCATCATCAACGGCACAATGCGCCTCAACAAGGGCGCGGCGCTGAACCTTGCCTCTATTGAGGATCAGTTGAACTGGTTCAGGTCTGAAGGCCACGTCAAGGACGACGTCACCATCGACATGCTCGTCGATCAGTCCTACGTGAACATCATCAGCTAGCCGTGGGAAGTGCCCGGCTGTGAATGCGCCGGCAGTGGCGCACGCGCCGCCGGGCCGTCTGGGGACTTTCAATGGATATCCTTCTGGATGGCATTAGCCACTCCTATGACGACTTCGAGGTGATGCGCGACATCACCCTGAAGATCCCCGACGGCAGGATCGTGTGCATCGTCGGCCCCTCCGGCTGCGGAAAGTCGACGCTGCTTCGGTTCATCGGCGGGCTGGAGCGTCCGCAAAAGGGCAGGGTGCTGCAGATCGGCGAGCCGCCGGAAGGATGCCTCAATCCGCTGACCTATATTTTCCAGGATTTTGCGCTTCTGCCCTGGCGCACCGTTTCGGGCAACATCTCTCTGGTGCTGGAGGATCACGGCATGCGCCGCTCGCAGGCGAAGAGCATCATCGAGGACGTGCTGGCACGGACAAATCTCAGCGACTTTTCCAATGCCCTTCCCAAACAATTGTCGGGCGGAATGAAACAGAGGGTCGCGGTTGCCCGGGCGCTTGCCGTCAATCCGGCGGTCATGCTGATGGACGAACCGCTATCGGCGCTCGACAGCCAGACCCGCGAACTGCTGATGGACGACCTCGTCAGCCTTTGGACGAGGCAGCCCTTTACGGCGGTCTATGTCACCCACAACCTGGCCGAAGCGGTGCGCCTGGGCCATTCCATCGTCGTTTTGTCGCGCCGGCCGGGGCAGATCCGGGAAGTGGTTGATGTCGACAAGCCGCTCGACGAACGGTATTTCGGCGATCCCGACCTCGACCGGACACAGCGCCACCTTTGGCAAATCATGCGCGACGAGGCCCGCGCCGCCGATGCGGAGCTCATCGATGCCTGACAAGGCGGAAAGGACAACAAACCGGAAAACGGTGGATTTCCGTGGCGGCGGCTTTTCTCCGCGGCCGCGCCGTTGGGTGGGGTTTGTCGTCTTTGCCGCGCTGATCGCGATTGCCGAATGGGGCACCCGGCAGGGCTGGATATCGGCGCTGACGCTTCCCAAGCCGTCCGATGTGCTGGAGACGTTCGAGCAGCTCTACTCTTCGGGATTACTTTTCAAACATCTTCTTCCGTCGCTCAGCCGGCTGGCCGTCGGCGCGGCGGTCGGTGCCAGCCTCGGCATCGGTGTCGGTATCCTGATCGGCCTCTTCTCCTATATCCGTTCGGGCATGGTGCCCGTGATCGCGGCAATCTTTCCGATCCCGAAGATCGCGCTGCTGCCGCTCTTCGTCATCTGGTTCGGCATCGGCGAGGGGTCGAAATACGCGCTGATCGCCTTCGGCACGTTTACGCCGACCGTTGTCGCGACCTATGGCGCCGTCGACAATGTCGACCGGACGCTGATCCGCATGGGGCAGAGTTTCGGCCTTTCATGGCTGTCGATCGTCCGAAAGATCGTCCTGCCCGGCGCGATGCCGGGCATCCTGTCGGGACTGCGCATATCGCTCGCCATCGCCATTATCCTGCTTGTCGCGGCCGAAATGCTGGGGGCGGAATACGGGATTGGCGCCTATATTCTCGAGGCCGGCTCCCTTTACGATCTTGAGCGCCTGTTTGTCGGCGTCGTGATCCTGTCCGTCCTCGGCGTCCTGGTCAGCGCCGCCATCGGCCTCATCGAGCGGCGATTGCTCGGCTGGCGGGTCTGAACAAACTAATCGCGCAAACGCTCCTTCTGCACCATGGCCTCGGCATCGTCCAGCGCGCCTTCCAGCCGGTCGAACAGCGCGCCGAGCTCGTCCTCCCGGATGATCATCGGCGGGCAAATGGCGATGGTGTCGCCGATCGCCCGCAGGATCGCGCCGCGCTTTTCAAGCAGCGAGACGGTCCTCGGTGTCACGGCATGTGCCGGAGAAAAGGAACGTTTGGTCGTCTTGTCGGCAACGAGCTCGATGCCGCCCACAAGGCCGGAGAGCCGCACTTCGCCGACCAGCGGGTGATCCTCCAGCGCTTTCATCCGCCGTTCGAACAGCGGCATCAAGGAGCGCACATGCGCCAGTATGTTGCGCTGCTGGTAGATCTCGATCGCCTTGACGCCGAGCGCGCATCCGAGCGGATGGCCGCCATAGGTGAAGCCGTGGCCGAACGTGCCCAGTTGCGCCGAATGGTCGACATACCCCTGATAGATGTCTTCCGGCACCATGACGGCGCCCAGCGGCGCATAGGCCGACGTCAGCTGCTTTGCAGCCGACACGGTCGTCGGAACCATATTGTGCGTCTGGCAGCCCCACCAGTTGCCGGTGCGTCCGAAGCCGTTGATGACTTCGTCGTCGATCAGCATGATGTCGTGCTCTTTGAGGATCGGCCCGATCGCCTCGAAATAGCCGGCCGGCGGAACGATCACACCGCCGGCGCCCATGACCGGTTCGGCGATCATGGCGGCGATCGTGTCAGGGTCCTCGCGTTCGATCAGCGCGCGCAGCGACGAGGCGAGGCGCGCGGTGAATTCCGCCTCCGTCTCGCCGTCCTCGCTAAAGCGGTAATAGTGCGGACAGTCGGTGTGAAGCACACCGTCGAGCGGCAGGTCGAACCCGTTATGGTTGACCGGCAGGCCGGTCAGCGAGGCCGACATGATGGTGACGCCGTGATAGGCCTTCTGGCGCGATATGATCTTTTTCTTGTTCGGCCTGCCGCGCGCATTGTTGTAGTACCACGCCAGTTTGACCTGCGTGTCGTTGGCCTCCGAGCCCGACGAGGTGAAGAAAACCTTCGAAATGGGAACCGGCGCAATTTCCTTCAGTTTCTCCGCAAGCTCGATGGCCGGCTGCGTGCCCTTGGCGCCAAACAGGTGATAGTAGGGCAGGGTCCTCAACTGCTCGGTCGCGGCATCGATCAACTCCTCGTCACCAAAACCGAGGCCGGCGCACCACAGGCCGGACATGCCCTCGATATACTCGTTTCCCTGGGTGTCGTAGATGAAGACGCCTTTTCCGCTCTCGACAACCAGAGCGCCAGTTTCCGGCAGTCTGTGGAGCGGCGTGTAGGGATGGAGGAGAGAATCGATATCGCGCTGTTGGACATTGCTCAGCGGAGCATTCGGTGCCATGGATTTCTCCTATGATGATTGTCCAGTGAAAGAGTGCGCCGCCAAGCGGCTGCCTGGAGAAATCCTTACGCGCATTTGCCTGTTGCAGCAACACTGGCGCGGCCAGATGCGGCGGCCGGCCGCGTCATGGTTTCGCTTGGCCCGGACTTGCGCTATTGCTGTGCGTATTCGCGTATAGATGACGGCCCGATATGAAGATTCGCTACGAACGTCCGGTGTGCCATACGGCCTTCTGGTCCTACCGGCTGGGCCTTTTCGCCCTGGCGCTTTTTGCCCTCTCGGCGGGTCTTCACCGTTTTGCAATCATGGAGAGCGATATCTTCGCGGTGCTTTTCGCGATCAGCACCGGGCTCGCGCTGCTCGCCTTCATCTTTGCCTGCTACGGGATCTTGCGCCTTTGGATGGTCGGAGCGGAAGGAGGGCGCGCCTCCGCGAAAGGCAGCATATGCGCGCTGATCGTGCTGGTTCCGGCCGGCATCGCCGGTTACAGGGCCTACACGCTGCCACCGCTCTACGACATTGCCACAAACACGGCGAGCGTTCCCGAATTCATCGAGCCCGTCACGCACGGACCTGACTGGTTGCCGCGGATCAAACTGTTCGAAAGCGCTCCCTATGCGGGTCAGGCGGAGGCCTATCCGCAGGTCACGGGCAGGCGCTATGACGGCGCGCTCGACCGTGTCCTTGAAGCCGTGCGGCTTGTTGCGGAAAACCGGGGCGTCCGGATCTCGGCGACCCGCATGCCGACACCGCAGGAGGATGCTGCCGATGCAGGCGCCGTGGAGCCTCCGCAGCCCGGTGAGGCGGCCGGCATCGCACCTGATGCGGACGAGGCGGACAGTTTTGTCAGCCTTCGCGAGATCATCGCCGAAGACGGCACACCGCAGGAACCGGTCATTCTCAGGCAGGCGCAAGTCGTTCTTCAGGGTGAGGCGCGCACGCCCGTTTTCGGCTTCGGATCGGACATCAGCATTCGCCTCAGCGAGGAGGCGGAAACGACATTCGTCGATATGCGCGCGGTCTCGCGTTTCGGGCCGCATGACCTTGGCGCCAATGCCTGGATCATCTCCGAATTCCTGCGCGAACTCGACATGGAGCTCGTCGGCATTTCCGTTCGCTGAAACGTTCTATTTCGGACTGTAAATGCCGTCGATCGATGGCGCGCCGTCGGTTTCGACCCGGTCCCTGGCGACGAGATCCTCCAGGTGAGCAAGCAGTGAAAGTGCGGCGGCGCGGTGCAGCCGGGGGTCGGTGTCGCGGTAGATCGCCGCGACCATCTCTTCTATGCGCCTGTCGCCCCTTTGCAAACGGTCGAGGATGGCGGCCTCACGCATCTTCCTGTGGGTGCGGAGCGCCCGCACGAATTTGGCCGGATCGTTCACCGGTCCGCCATGGCCCGGCAGATACTGTTTGTCGTCACGCTCGAGCATCTTGTCAAGGGACCGCATGTAGTCGGCCATGGAGCCGTCGGGGGGTGCGACGATGGATGTGGCCCACACCATCACATGGTCGGCGGAAAAGACGATATCCCTGCCTTCGAGCGCGAAAACGGCGTGGTTGGCCGTATGACCCGGCGTGTTGATGACCTTTAGCGACCAGCCGTCGCCATGAAAGACGTCGCCGTCCTCAGCTTCGATATCGGGCTGAAAATCCGCATCCGAACTTTCCTTCAACGGATTGATTTCCCCGGTAAAAAGCGGACGTGCCGGCCTGTGCTCTCCCTCGGCCACGACGGTTGCGCCGGTATCGGCGGCAAGGCGACGGGCGAGCGGCGAGTGGTCGCGGTGGGTGTGGCTGACCATGATGTGGGTGACCTCACGACCCTCAAGAGCGGCTTTGAGCGCCTGATAATGGCTTTCGATCTCCGGGCCCGGATCGATGACAGCCACGGAATCCTTGCCGACGATGTAGCTGTTGGTTCCGTGGAAGGTCAAAGGACCGCTGTTGGGTGCGGTGATGCGCTGAATATCCGGCGCGAGGCCCACGACCGTGCCATGTGCCGGTTCGAAGTCGGTGTCAAATTCCGGTGATGCCATGATGATGGCCCCTTCCAGCGCGATGACCGTTGGCCGGTTCAGGCAGCGCCAATGCGCAACATGTCAAGAACGTGGATCACGCCGACCGCCTGTCCCTTATCTTCCACGACAAGAGCGCCGACTTTGTGGTCCTGGATCATCTTCAGTGCCGAGGCGAGCAGCATATCGGGCTCCACGGTCAGGCCGCCGACCGTCATGACATCGTCAACCCGGGCCGAGACGCTGTCCACATGGGCGTTGCGCCGCAGGTCGCCATCGGTGATGACACCACGCATCCGTTCCGTCTCGTCAACCACGATCACAAGGCCGAACCCCTTCTCGCTGATCGTGTCTATGGCCTGCATCAGCGGCGTGCCGGAGCGCACGACGGGCAGTTCGTCACCGGCATGCATCGCATCGCGCACCAGCGTCAGGCTGGCGCCAAGGGTGCCGCCGGGATGAAAGTGCCGGAAGTCGCGTTCGGAAAAACCGCGGCGCACGAGAAGCCCGATGGCCACCGTATCGCACAGCATCAGTTGCATCAGGGACGATGTGGTGGGCGCCAGACCCAGCGGACAGGCTTCCTCTGCGCTGGGCACAACGAGGGTTGTTGTCGCATTTTGAGCCAGCGTGCTGTCCGGCTTCGACGTCAGCGCGATCAATGGAATACCGGCTCTGCGCGCATGGTAGAGAACGTCCGACAGCTCACGGGTTTCACCGGAGTTCGAAATCGCCAGCACACAGTCATCCGGCGTGATCATGCCGAGGTCGCCATGACTTGCTTCCGTTGCGTGAACGAACTGCGCAGGCGTGCCGGTCGATGCGAAGGTGGCGGCGGCCTTCGCACCGATGTGACCGCTCTTGCCGACACCGGTTATGATCAGCCGCCCGCTTTTGCCGGCAATCACCTCAATGGCCTCAAGAACGCTGTCGCCGAGTTCTGCTTCGAGACCCCGCACGATCGTGTCGACGCCCCGCAGCGAGGTACGCGCCGCCTTGAGGACTTCCTCTCTTATATTGCGTTCCGGGGACATCAGACCTCAAGCATCCTGTTGCTTGGTGATGGCATCGATCGACATGAAACCCGCAAGCATGGGCTTCATCTGATCGACCGGGATCATATTCGGCCCATCGGAGGGCGCGGCGTCCGGATTGTCATGGGTCTCGATAAAAAGCGCAGCGCATCCGACCGCCAGCGCGGCACGCGCAAGGACGGGGGCAAATTCGCGCTGTCCGCCGGACGCGCCGCCGAGCCCGCCCGGTTGCTGAACGGAGTGCGTCGCATCGAAAACGATGGGATATCCGGTCCGGGCCATGGTCGGCAGGCCGCGGAAATCCGTCACCAGCGTATTGTAGCCGAAGGTCGTGCCGCGCTCGCAAAGAAGGATGTTTCCGTTGCCGGTGGAGGCGATTTTTTCCGCCACATGCGCCATGTCCCACGGCGCGAGGAACTGCCCCTTTTTCACATTGACGGCCTTGCCGGTGTTGCCGGCGGCAATCAGAAGGTCCGTCTGCCGGCACAGATAGGCGGGAATCTGGAGAATATCGACGGCTTCCGCGACCACCGCTGCCTGGGCGCTTTCGTGAATGTCGGTAATGACCGGACAGCCGAAGGTCTCGCGAATGTCGGCAAGGATCTGCAGCCCGGCATCCATGCCGACACCGCGTCTGCCCGAAACCGAGGACCGGTTGGCCTTGTCGAAGGATGATTTGTAGACCAGCGGAATTGCCAGGTCTTGCGTGATCGAAACCAGTTCCCGGGCGATGGCGAATGCGTGGTCGCGGCTTTCAATCGCACAGGGACCCGCGATCAGAGCAAAGGGCCGGTCGTTCGAGAATGACACAGATCCGACTTGGACCGTCTTGCTGTTCGCCACGCGTGCTCTCCAGTGTCGCCTGTTCGCCGTCAGCCCGTCATGGCGCGGCGAGAAGTGCGAGACATGCCGTATTCCAAAAAGGCTCCCGGTTCAAGCATTCGGGCCGCTTCCGCCTGACTGTCAACGGAAATCCTTCAACGCCATCTCGGCAACGTAATCGCCGATGATAAGGCAGCTGGTCAATCCGGGAGACTCGATCCCGAAAAGCTGGACGAGGCCGGCATATCCGTTTTCCGCCGGCGAGCGGATGACAAAGTCGGCAGCCGGCTGGCCCGAGCCGACCATTTTCGGCCGGATGCCGCAATAGGACGGCGCCAGTGCGTTATCGGGAAGGGCGGGCCAATAGGTGCGGATGGCCCGGGCAAAATCATCGGCGCGATCGTCGATCACCGTATAGTCGAGCTCTTCGCCGTCCATCCAGAAGACATCGGGACCGAACCGCGCCTGTCCGGCGAGATCGCGGGTGAAATGGATGCCCAGCGAGCCGTCGCCCGGCACCGGGTAGATCAATTGCCGGAACGGGCAGGGGTGACCGCTCAGGGAATAATAATTGCCCTTCGACAAGAGGTGCGCCGGTACGACGCTTTCTGGAAGCCCCGCAATGGAGCGGGCAATGTCCCACGCGCCGTGGCCGGCGGCATTGATGAAGACATCACAGGAGACCGGCTCGGTGCCGCCGCCCTCAAACGCAACAACGAACCGGCCGCCTTCCGGACGGACCGAGGCGATCCTGCTGCGGAAGGCGACCATTGCCCCATGGTCTTCCGCCTCGCCGAGCATCGACAGCATGAGCGCATGGCTGTCCACGATGCCGGTTGACGGCGAATGAAGCGCGGCAATGCAATGAAGTTCGGGCTCCGCCTCGATGGCTTCCCGGGCGGAAATCCGTCTCACATCGCTGACGCCGTTGGCCAGCGCATGACGGTGGATGGACGCCAGTGTTTCAAGGTCCTCTTCGCGCGTTGCGACGATCAGCTTGCCGGTGCGCTCGTGCGGGATGCCCCTTTCGCGGCAGTAGGCATAGAGCGCCTTCTTGCCGGCAACGCAGAAACGGGCCTTCAGCGAGTTTTCGGGATAGTAGATGCCGGAATGAATGACTTCCGAATTGCGCGAACTGGTATGCGACCCGATGATGTCCTCGGCCTCGACAATGACGACGTCGCGGCCGGCCAGTGCCAGCGCGCGCGCCACCGCGATGCCGATCACGCCGGCGCCTGCGACAATGCAGTTTACATGATCCATTCGTGTTTCCTCAGCGGGCCTTCAACGATGTAGCGGTAGCTGAATGGTCCCGCCCGGACAAGCCGGCCCGTCAGCCGCGACCGGACAAAAGCGGCCTGAGACAATCGAGTTTCCGCGACTGATAATCGTCACGCCAGACCATCATGGTCTTGATCGCGGACATCCGGCCGGGCAGGGGATGGCACTGCATCTGGGCGCAGCCCGCTTCAAAGGCGACGACCGTTTTGCCGTTCACCCCGCTGCTGCCGATCATGCAGGCGGACGGGCTGCTTCTCGCCGGGTTCTTCAGCGCGCTGACACTCGTCCTTGTCAGCAATTTCTACGTCAGATATCTGGCGGACATCTGCAGGCGCGGTATTCGAACCGGGTCCCGGTCTGACGGTTCGCTGTCCGCCCGCAGTTCAGTGGCTATTCCTGCCGTGCAAGCTGCCGGTCGAGCGCTGCCCTTATCTGCGCCGGCGGCCTGGTCGAGCGGCGGGTCGCCGGATCGAAGAACACGTTGACGGATTCGGAGACCACGCAGCACCTGTCATTCTGGAAGATCGCGTAGTGCGTGGCAACGGAACGCTCTCCAAGCGAAGTCAGCCTGGCTCCGACTTCGACATCGCCCGGATAGGTGATTTCGGCGAGGTAATCGACGGTCAGCTTGGCCAGAACGAGCCTCCTTGCCAGCTTCTGCGGACAGTCCAGGACCTGACTGAAGAACCCGACGCGGCCAGATTCCAGGAACGCCGTTATCGCCACATTGTTCACATGCGCCAGCGGATCCTGATCCGAAAACCGGATGGAAACCGGCGTCCAGATGGAATAGGAATCCCGGCTGCGGGGAATCGTCTTGTCGGTCGCCATGTGTGCGGATTTCCTTGTTGAGAACTGGCGAGGACATGCCGGCTCTTTAATCTAGCGAATACAACCAAGGGGAGCAATGTGGTTTTCGAACATCCGTTTTACTTTTTGCGGCATGGTGAAACAGAGTGGAACCGCACCAGGCGCGCGCAGGGGCAACTGGATTCGCAGCTCAACGACGCCGGCCGGGAGCAGGCGCGGCACGCCGCCGAACGCCTGCGCGCCGCGCTGCCCAACGCCGTCCCGCTTCACGTCAGTCCGGGCGAGGGAACATGGTCGCAACGCCTCGTCGGCGAATAAAGCGTCAGGCCGGTTTCTTCAGGTCCTGCGCGCGCCGCGCTGCGTCACGCATCGTGTTGATGAACAATGTGACATCGATGCCCGTGGCGACAAACGTTGCGCCAAGGTCCACACAGCGCCGGGCAAAGTCCGGATCAGGCGCCAGTATTCCCGCTGCCTTGCCCGCTTTGACGATCCGGCCCAGCGTCTCTTCGATAATCGCCCGGACCTCAGGCCCCTCATGACCTCCGAGATGTCCAAGGTCCGCGGCAAGATCGGCGGGGCCGATGAAAATGCCGTCGATCCCCTCGACCGCCGATATATCGTCCAGCGCGGCAAGGCCGGCGCGGTTCTCGATCTGCACCAGCAGGCAGATCTGGTCGTCGGCGGTCGGCAGATAGTCGTCGATCGCCCCGAAACGCGATGCGCGCGCGGCGCTTGAGCCGACCCCGCGCATGCCGGCGGGCGGGTAGCGGACGGCACGCGCCAGGAGTTCGGCCTGCTCGGCGGATTCGACCATCGGTACCAGGATGGATTGCGCGCCGGCGTCGAGGATTTGCTTGATCATCCACGGCTCCCCGACCGGCGGGCGCACGATTGCATGCGCCGTCGCCGCGTCGATGACCTGAAGCTGATCGCGAATGGAGCGCAGATCGTTCGGGGCGTGCTCGCCGTCGACAACCAGCCAGTCAAAGCCTGCCGTCGAGGATATTTCCGCTGCATAGCGATCGGCCATGCTCAGCCAGCAGCCGACCTGAAGCTGCCCGTCCCTGAGTACCCTCTTGAACTGATTGACCGGCGCCGGCATCTGATCCGCTCCATTGGTGTGGCTGACACATCGTTACGCGCACTCGCGATCCGCGTCCAGCGCAAAGAAGGTCGTTAACGCGGTAAACATAATTTCACCATTTGGCGATGCGAATCATGAATTGCGGCAATGGTCGCGGCTAGGAACCGGCAGCGGACCGGGATGGGCGGAACGCGTGGAACACAACAGGCACACCACGGCCGAGAATAAGCTGTGCGCCTCCTCATGGGCGCTGCCGATTGCATTGTTGCGGGCGCGCGAAGGCGTGATGATGCGGATACGGCCGATGCTTGCCGACGCCGGAGTAACGGAGCAGCAATGGCGCGTCCTGCGCGTGCTGCTCGAGAGCGGGCCGCTTGACCCCACAGATATCGCAGAGAAATCGTGCCTTCTCCTGCCGAGCCTGACGCGTATCCTGAGGTTCCTGGAGGAGCGCGCGCTGGTCGAACGCGCCCGGCACGAGACGGACGGGCGCCGCTACGTCATCTGTATCACTGAACAGGGGCGTCGGCTCATCGAGGACAATGTCCAGTTCAACAACAGCATCTATGCGGACATTGAAAATGCCTTTGGAAAGAAGAAGATGGGCGATCTGCTTGATCTTCTGGACGATCTCGCGCGGCTCAAGTCATAATCGCCGCGCAACTGCCTCGGGGACGCGCACGCCTTGCCGCCCACCATGTCAATTGACGCAAATCAAAGCCGGTCCTGCTGAACTGCGCTAATTCCAGTGCGACAACAATAGTCAGATGGTGAGGCTCATGGTTGAAAAGTCGCATACAGCCGGATGGCTGCCCAATATCTACGACCCGCTGCGCAATTTCGGACATCGGGTGGCGGATTGGTTTGCTCCAAGGTCCGACGCGTCGGCGATGGATGATTTCTACGAGATCAATGTGGAAATTCCCGGCGTGAAGACTGAGGATGTGGACGTTTCCGTTGACGGCGACAATCTTATCGTTCGTGGCGAGAAGCGTTCGGAACACAGGGAAACCGGCCGCACATATTTCTTTTCCGAACGCGAATACGGCTCCTTCCAGCGCACATTCAGGCTGCCGCCGGATGCTGACGGCGAAAAAATCGACGCGCAGTACAGCGACGGCCTGCTGCAATTGAAGATCGCGAAGCAGAAAGCCCAAAAGCCCGAGGAAAAGAAGATCTCCATCCGTAAAGCCTAGAGAAAATCCGGGTTGGGTCGGCAGGCGCGCGGATGCCGGTTCGCCTTGTGCGGCCCGGACTTATCCGGCCGGCATGGCCGCATCGTCAAGTTCGCTGGCGCGCTTGAGCGCCGGCCGTTCCGCGATGCGTGCCGCATAGGCCTCGAATGCGGGCCGGCGGCAAAAAACAGCCATCGGTAATAGGCGCCGCGTTTCTCCGGCGGCGGGGCGAGGCCGGCATCCGGAAACGCGTCCGCCAGATAGGCGCAGATGGCGGCACATTCCGTCACCACGGTGCCGCGATGAACGATCGACGGAACCTTGCCCATCGGATTGACCTTCAGATAGTCGTCGGCCTTCATCGTCGTGTCGAAATCGAGCAGGCGTGTTTCGTAGGAAACACCCGTTTCTTCCAGCATCCAGCGGCCGATGCGCCCGCGCGACATGGGATTGGTATAGAAAATGAGGTCTTCAGCCATGATGAGCTCCTGCTTCCGGATGGAACATAGCAGGAACATAATACAAAGTCATGACGTGACGCAACGGTACCTGCCGTTTGGCAGGGGCGGAGCCGGGTCAGAGCCTGAGGTTTTGAACATCCCGGGATCTCGGCGAGAAAATCTCGTCGATCCCGAGAACCTCAAGGTCTCTTCGATTGGGTGTACGTCCGTTTTCGAGCGCGTTGGCGATCCTTGATGCGGAGCGAGCCGAGTCGAACATGTCGAGAATGGTTCGAGCGGTTCTGAAAGTGCGTTGAGCCAAGACAATTCTCCTTATGCGCATCGCATTCTACTCAAAATTATGTGGCGAAGAACGGCGAATTGCGTATGGCACCCCTACGCGGCACGCATAGGTCGAGGCCTCATTTCGGTCTTTATTTGCGAACGCTTCGCAATTTCATTGACAGCTGCGAATGCTTCGCAGTATTAATATCAATCAGAGACAAACATTCGGCTTCATGGATAGGAAACCAACAGGATGAATTTTTCGAAACGGACTTTTCTGGCCGCGGCCGCCGCCCTCGTCATGGCCTTGCCTGCGGGGTGGGCGTTTGCGGAGGAAAAACTCGATATCGTCGCGACCACCGGCATGATCGCCGATGCCGCGCGCGAAGTCGGCGGCGACCTCGTCGAAGTGAAGGCGCTGATGGGGCCGGGTGTCGATCCCCATGCGTACCGACAGACGCGTACGGACATTGTGGCGATGGCGAATGCCGACCTCGTTCT
>NZ_CFHWAF010000029.1:0-38020 GCF_984452065.1 Hoeflea sp.
GCATCGTCGCATCGATGCCGACGCGGCGCAGGTTTTCAACAAAGCCCGACAGCAATCGCTCGAACACCGGAGAGCGGATCATGATTTCGAGTGTCAGCGTTTCGCCGCCCTTTTTCAGAACATTGCCGTCGCGTGACCAGCCGGCATCGGAAAGCAGCTTGACGGCCCGCCGCAGCAATTGCCTGTCGCGGCCCGACCCGTCCGAGACCGGCTGCATGACCGCCTCGCCGAAAACCTCCTCGGGCACCTCGCCGCGGAGCGGTTCCAGCAGAGCGAGCTCCGCCTCGTCGGGCGTGCCCGTCGCCACGAACTCCGACTTCTCAAACAGCGACTGGGAGCGCGTATAGGCGTCGTAGAATATCTTGTTGTTGGTCCACTGGAAGTCGAAACAAAGGTTGATCGCCTCGCGCACGCGCCGGTCCGCGAGTTTGGCCCGCCGCTGATTGACCGCCCAGGCCTGCATGATGGGACGTTTTTCCGACGGAAACGTGGTCTTTGTGACCCGTCCGTCGAGGATCGCAGGAAACCCGTATTCCGTTGCCCAGGTCTTGGACGTGAACTCCTGCCGGAACACGATGTCACCCTTCTTGAAGGCCTCGAACCCGGCCTGCCGCTCGGCGAAGAACTCGATCCGCAGCCGGTCGAAATTGTCCAGCCCGCGCGCGGTCGGCAGGTCGCGCGCCCAGTAATCCTCGACACGGACGAAGTCGATGAACGTGCCCGGCTCGATGCGTCCCGGCCGGTAGGGGCCTGAGGACAGCGGGATGTCCAATGTTCCGGCGGTGAAATCATGCGTTTCATAATAAACGCCGGAAAGCACCGGGATGTTGGCCGCCGACAGGATGGATTGCGCCGATTGTTCGCCGGAGAAACGGATTTCGACGGTTCGCTCGTCCAATACCACCGCGTCCGTCAGGTCCCGCAGCGTGGAGGCGAGTGTGGGGTGGCCGTCCGTCTTGAGCGTCAGGAAGCTGAAGACGACATCCTTTGCCAGGACCGGCGTTCCGTCATGGAATTTCGCCTGGGGACGAATACCGACGCGCCAGGTATTGCGGTCCTCGGAACTCTCCACCCATTCGGCGAGATGACAATAGAGCGCGTCCGGCTCGTCGATTGCCCGGATCATCAAACGGTCGAAACACAGCTCCATGCGCGGTGGGGCGTCGCCACGCAGGATGAAGGTATTGAGGGTGTTGAACGTCTGGTAGTTCTGATTGAAGTACCAGTTCGGCGGCAGGAACGAAAACGTGCCGCCCTTCGGGGCCTGCGGGTTGACATAGTCGAACCGTTCAAACCCGGGCGGATATTTGAGCTCGCCGAATGCCGAAATGCCGTGGAGTTTTTCGCCCGCCGGATTTTTCGCGAACGCCAGCCGGGCCGGAATGGCAAGGCTGGCCGCCGCAGCTCCCGCCGAGAGGAGGAAACCACGTCTCGACGACACAAAGCGCGCTGTTTTCCTATGCCCGTCCATGTCTTAGTCCACTGCGTCCGCAGACCACCAGATGGATGGAAATCCGATGGAATGGGTGGGCAGCGGATCGGGATGTTTGAGCCGGCTCGAATAGGCGATCCGGGCGACCCGGCTCGTATAGCTCGGAATCACGAACTGATGCGCCAGGAGCACCCGGTCCAGCGCCTTTGTCGCCGCGATGAGTTCGTCCCTGTCCGATGCAAAGACAATCTTGTCGATCAGCGCGTCGATGCCCTCATCGGCGATGCCGGCATAGTTGGCCGAGCCCTCCCGGTCGGCCGCTGCCGAGCCCCAATATTCGAACTGCTCATTGCCCGGCGAGAGCGATTGCGCCCATCCGGAATAGATGACGTCGAAATCCCTGCTGCGTTGGCGATTGGCGTATTGCGCCGGATCGACGGACCGCACAGTTGCGTCGATGCCGATCCGTTTGAGGTTCTCGACATAGGGCAGCGCCACGCGTTCGATGATCGGGCCGTTGAGCAGGATCTCGAAGGTGAAGGGTTCGCCCGTCCCGGCATTGACCATCGTGCCGTTTCTGATCTCGTAGCCCGCCTCCCCGAACAGCTTCACCGCTTCGCGCAGATTGTTGCGCAGCTTCTGCGGATCGCCGCCCACCGGATTGGCATAGGCCGTGGTGAACACTTCTTCGGGCACTTTGTCGCGCACCGATGCCAGGATTTCCAGAACCCGGCCCTCCGGCATTCCGCCGGATGCCAGCTCGCTGCCGTAGAAGAAGCTGTCGATACGCTGGTACTGATCGAAAAAGATGGTGCGGTTGAGTTCTTCGAAATCGAATGCGTGGTTGAGCGCCTTGCGCACGCGCGGGTCCTGGAATTTCTCGCGCCGCAGATTGGGAATGAAACCGACCATCACGCCGGATGAGCGATAGGGATTTTCCAGTTCCTCACGCACGACACGGCCGTCCCTGACCGCCGGGAACGTATAGTCATGGGCCCAGCGCCGCGCGGCGTTTTCCACCCAGAAATCGATCTCACCGGCCTTGAAGGCCTCGAACTCGACATTGCGGTCGGCAAAATAGCTGTAATGGACTTCGCCGAAATTGTTGCTGCCCACATTGACCGGCAGATCGAGACCCCAATAGTCGTCAACCCGCTCGAACACCAGGCTCGAACCGGGCGAGACGCGCGATATCCGGTAGGGGCCGGACCCCATCGGCGGTTCAAGGGTCGTTGCCGCGATGGACCGCTGCCTGCCGGAAGGGTCCGTTCCCTCCCACCAGTGTTTCGGCAGGATCAGCAGCTGGCCGACGATCTTCGGCAGTTCGCGGTTGTTCTTCTCGTCAAATGTGAAGGTGACGTCGTTTTCACCGGTTTTTTCCGCACCGGTCACGTGCTGGTAGTAGAACTGCCGCTGCGGATCGAGCTCGACCGCCTTTTCGAAACTCCAGATGACGTCTTCGGGCGTCACTGGCTTTCCGTCATGCCAGCGCGCCTCGCGGCGAAGGCGATAGGTCACGGAAGAATAGTCATCCGGGTAGCTGACGGCTTCGGCGAGCAGACCGTAATCCGATGCGATCTCGTCGAGTGACGGCGTCATCAGCGTTTCGAAGACAAAGCCGAGACCTTCCGCCATCTCGCCCTTGGCGAGGATCGGGTTGAGGGAATCGAAAGAACCATTGGCCGAGACATTGACGCGCCCGCCTTTCGGCGCTTGGGCGTTGACATAGTCAAACCGCTTGAAGCCCTGCGGGTATTTCAGCTCACCGATCAGCGCGCTGCCGTGATGCCAGATCGCGTCATCGGCAAAGGAACGTTCGGACGGAAATGTTGAAAACAGTGCGGCAAGCAAAGCGGCGATGAATGCCACGGCGGATGTGTTTCGTTCAAACAGCGGGAAAACCGTCAAAAACGACCTCCTGATTATCCAGCGCAGCCCATGTGCCGGCTCGGGCTGCACTTGTCTGCGCCGCCCAGCCTCACAATAGGGCAAATTGTGACAAAGAACAGGCAGGAATCGGCATACCGCCCGCCAAACGACAAAAAAGCCGGGCGAGCCCGGCTTTCGAAGCTACACATTTGCGTGAGCCTATTCGGTGGCGGATTCGGTCGAACCGTCGTCGGCTCCGGCTGCCGCATCATCGGTTTGCGCCGGCGCTGAAGCATCGTCGGTTGCCGCGGCTCCGTCTGCCGCAGCAGCCGTTGTTTCATCCGTCGTGGCAGCGGCTTCCTCGGCCGGCTGGTCGGCCGACGGCAGAGGCGCCGGCTCGTTGGAGAGCGAGCGCAGGTAGGCGATGATATCGGCGCGCTCTTCCGGCTTCCTGATGCCGGCAAAGCTCATGCCCGTGCCGCGCATATATTTGCGCGGATTTTCGATAAAGCTGTTGAGGTTCTCGTAGCCCCAGCTCGTCGCGCCACCCTGTGCGTAGTCTGTCATCGCCGTCGAGTAGCCGAAACCGTCGACCGCCGCGACCGGTTTGTTGACGATGTTCCAGAGGTTGGGGCCGACCTTGTTGGCGCCGCCGTCCTCGACCGTGTGGCAGGCCACGCATTTGCGGAAGGCACGCTCTCCGCCCTCGACGCTGGCGCTTGCAAGCAGCGGCGATATCGGCGGCAGCCCTTCATCGACCGCGGCGGTCGCCGTGGCCGGTCCGCCCTCGCTGGCCTCGAGCGCGAAACCCTCCGTTTCCGGCTCGCTGGAATGGAAGATGGCATCCGAGGCGATTGAGACGGTAAAGACAACGAACACGACCGCCAGGAACGCGCCGGCCGCTGCGTTGAGGAAGGAGGAGTTCATTCTCAAGGGCTCCTTGTCCTGCCGGCACAACCCCGATGCCGGCACAGTCTTGATTTCGCGCGGAACCTATGTCTTTTGCTTGGCCGTTGCAACACTGTTTATAATCAGTCCAATAAGTCTTTAACCCGCCGGGCTCATTTTTGGAATCAATCATGGCGTCCCAATCAAATCTGGTGCTTATCCCGGCGCGGTTGGGCTCAAGCCGTATACCCGGAAAAGTGCTTGCCGATATCGCCGGCGAGCCGATGATCGTTCATGTCGCCCGCCGGGCAAGCGAGGCGCGGGTCGGGCCGGTGGTGATTGCGACCGACAACACCGAGGTTGCGGCGGCGGTCAAGGCGGCGGGTTTTGAAGCGGTCATGACCCGCTCGGACCATGCATCGGGCTCCGACCGAATCCATGAAGCCCTTGAAGCCATTGATTCGCAAGAAAATTTCAGCGTTGTCATCAATGTTCAGGGAGATTTGCCGACCATCGAGCCGCATGTGGTGCGCGCCGCGCTTGCGCCCCTTGAGGCTCCGGGAACCGATATCGGGACGCTGGCGGTCGAAATCACCGAGGAGCGGGAAAAAACCGATCCGAACGTGACCAAGGTCGTTGGTTCGCCGCTGTCCGCCGACCGGCTGCGGGCGCTCTATTTCACCCGCGCGACGGCACCCCATGGGGACGGGCCTCTCTACCACCATATCGGTCTTTACGCCTATCGCCGCGACGCTTTGTCTCGTTTTGTCGCCCTTGCGCCGTCGGTTCTGGAACGGCGCGAAAAGCTGGAGCAGTTGCGTGCGCTGGAGGCCGGCATGCGCATTGACGTCGCAATCGTTGACTCCGTTCCCCTCGGTGTCGATACTCCCGCCGATCTGGAACGGGCAAGGCGCGTCCTGTCGGCCTGACGTACCGGATTGTCACAACACTGCATGCTGGACGGTTCCATAAATGGCTGAAAATAAAAGCAAGATCGCCTTTCAGGGCGAATTCGGGGCAAATTCCGACATGGCCTGCCGAGACATGTTTCCCGATTTTGAGCCGTTTCCGTGCCCGACCTTCGAGGACGCCTTCAACGCGGTGACGAGCGGCGAGACCGACCTTGCGATGATGCCGATCGAAAACACCATCGCCGGCAGGGTCGCGGACATCCACTATCTGCTGCCGGAATCAAACCTGCACATTGTCGGCGAATATTTCATGCCGATCCATTTCCAGCTTCTGATCCTGCCGGGCGCCGATCCGGCGGGCATAAAGACCGTGCACAGCCACATCCACGCGCTCGGCCAGTGCCGCAAGGTCGTGCGCGAGCACGGCTGGCAGCCGGTGGTGGCCGGCGACACGGCGGGCGCGGCGCGGCAGGTGGCCGAAATGGCGGATCCGACAAAGGCCGCGCTTGCGCCACGGCTGGCATCGGAGCTCCACGGCCTCGAAACCCTGCAGGAGAATGTCGAGGACACGGACACGAATGTGACCCGCTTTGTCGTCCTGTCGCGCGACGGCGATTTTGCAACAAGGGACAATCCCGACGACCTGATCGTCACGACCTTTGTTTTCAACGTGCGCAACATGCCCGCCGCCCTCTACAAGGCGATGGGGGGATTTGCCACCAACGGCGTGAACATGACCAAGCTGGAAAGCTATCAGCTTGAGGGAAAATTCACCGCGACACAGTTTTACGCCGACATCGAGGGACACCCGGACGACAAGGGCGTCGCGCTGGCTCTGGAGGAGCTTCATTTCTTCTCGACCAAGGTGCGTGTCCTCGGCGTTTACAAGGCGCATCCCTTCCGCAGCGAGCAGGCACGGGGCGAGTAGACCGGTCGGTCTACTGCCTTCATGTGCCGTTTTTACGCGGTTGTGAGCTATTGCTCGTTCTGCGGCAGGCCGTCCGCGATGTCGTAATAGTCGCCCTTGTCGGCGACGAAGATATGGCGCTCCAGCCGTGTTCCGGTCGGTGTGTCGAAGGCGCCCATGGCGATGGCCGTCCAGTCGTGTTTGTCCCGGTCGATCGGATCCCAGAAGAGCGACGAGCCGCAGGTTGAGCAAAAGCCGCGCCGGACCTTTTCGGAAGAATGAAACCAGGTGACATGCTCCTCGCCCTCAACCGTCACCGCAGAGCGGGGAATGTCCGTCGAGGCCTCGAAGTGTCCGGTATGTTTCCGGCACTGCGAGCAGTGGCATGCGCTCGGCGCCGGCAGGTCCCCGGACACCTCGAAAGTGACCTTCCCGCAAAGGCATGAACCCGTGTGCATGATGTCCTCCGGTTTGATTTTCCCAGTCTGATCGCGTGATCGTGTTTGCGTATCAGCAGTAATCATCGCCGGCAACAGAGTTCCGCCACATTCGCCGTCCGAAATGGCCGCGCCGGGCGATCCGGCGCAGATCAATCGGAGAAGCGGTGAAAATGATGATGAGGTTTTTAGCATCGGCCATTCTGGCGGCAAGTCTTGCAACGATGGCCTTCGCTCCGGCGCAAGCGGCGGATGATCTTGTGGAAGTGTCCAGCCCGCACCCGGCGGCCGACACCATGGACAGGCTTGAAAAGGCCGTCGAGGCGGCGGGCGCGACCGTCTTCGCCCGCATCGACCACGCGGCGGGCGGCCGCAAGATCGGCATGGGCATTCCGGCAAACGAGGTTCTGATTTTCGGCAATCCGAAACTTGGCACGCCGGTGATAAGGGACATGCCGGCAGCGGGCCTCGATCTGCCGATCCGCGTTGTCGTTATCGAGGCGGACGATGGCTCGGTCCTGATTTACCGTTCTCCAGCGGCGATGGCCGAGGCGCATGGCCTGCCAGCCGATCACCCCAGCATCGGCCTGATGAGCGGCGCGCTCGAGAACCTGACGGCCAAGGCGGCGGAACAATAGCCGCGCCGGCGCCGCCTATCCGGCGTCGTCGTCTTCGAATGTGAAGACCTTGACCGGATTTGCGCGCCCGCGCACACGGGTCGAGGCGATTTCGCGGAAACGAAATTCCGCCCCTGCGGCATCGACCGTTACCTGCAGCAGCATGGCCCGGGTGCCGTGCTCCTTGTTCAGCGTTTCGAGGCGCTGGGCAAGGTTCACCGTATCGCCGTAGACCGTATAGGTCTGGCGCCGCCCGCCGCCGACGCTGCCCGCGGCAACGGGTCCGGTGGCGACGCCGATCCGGATGCGTAGTGTCTCGCCTCCGAATTCACGCGATGCGCATGTGTCGAGGAGCGCGCGGGCCGTTCTGGCCGCCTGACGGGCATGCTCTTCCACCGGCAGCGGCGCATTGAACGCGGCAACCACGGCATCGCCGACGAAACTGATCACCACGCCCCCCTGGTCCGACACGATATCGGTGACGGTATCGAAGAACGCATTGAGCAGGGCAATCACGCTTTCCGGGGTTTTGTTCTCCGAAAGCCGGGTGAAGCCCTCGATATCGACAAAGAGCACACTTGCGGTCCGGCTCTCGGGAAGCAGCGCGGTCTGGGAATCCAGCAGCCGCTGCGCAACCTGCGGCGGGACGTATTGTCCGAACACCTCCAGGGCACGCGCCCGCTGACGGTCCGCCGCCGCTCTGGCCACGACCACGCCGCGGGCGCGGCGCACGACAAGCGCGATCACCGCCGTGCAGGACAGGATGAAGAAGCTCTCGATGAACCGGGTGCCGCTGCCGATGAAATCCGGGTTCAAAAACAGGTCCAGAAACTCCTCACGGCTCGGTCCCACCGGAAGATCGCCCCATGACAGCGTGCGCTCCATGCCGCTGACGATCCAGAAGTAGGTTGCCCACAGCGAGGCCGTTATCAGCGTGCCGACCCAAAGCACCAGCCCCGGTGTCAACGACAAAGCGGCGAGGGCCACGAGCGGAAACGCGAACTCGATGCCGATGGCGCGAAAAACCATGATCTGCGGAACTTCGTCGCTTCCCAGACTCAGGGGCATGAACGCGAACATCGCGACGATGGCGAGAATATCGGCCGAGAAGAAAGCGTATCTGTGCCACCAGCGCTCGGCCGCGGTTCCCACCATCTGGTGCTGGACCAGCCCGCTTGTCAGGAACAATGCAACAACGATCGTGCCGATCAGATTGGTGGGGTAGTTGGACGAAATGCCGACAATCGCCATCATCAGCGCGAGAACAACGGTGCGCGCCTTCAGCATCAGCTTCAGACCGGCGATTTCCGCCGCGGCAAGGTCTTCTTTGACATCGACAGGGGCGATCGAACTCATCGGCTATACATAGTCAGCGCCTCGCGGCATTCAAAGGCCGAAAGCTAGGCAGGTTGCGCGCGGCTGCGGGACTTCATGAAAATTGTCGCCATGATGGCGATGTTCATGACGTTCCACAAAATGCCGTTGATGAAGGCCATCTGATAGGAGCCGGTCAGGTCGTAGATCCAGCCGGACATCCAGCCGCCGATCGCCATGCCGATGATTGTCGCCATGAGCACGATGCCGACCCGCGCGCCGGCCTCGCGGGCCGGCATGTATTCGCGCACGATCAGCGCATAGCTTGGAACGATGCCGCCCTGCGAAAGCCCGAAAACGAGACTGACGAGATAAAGGGACGCAAGACCGTCGAAGGGCAGATAGAAGAACAGCGCGATGCATTGCAGCGTCGAGCCGATCAGGAGTGTCGGCACGCCCCCGAGCCGGTCGGCGATCAGACCGAAAACGATGCGCGAGCCGACACCGCCGAACAGCATCAGCGACAGCATTTCCGCACCTGCAACGGGTCCGTAGCCGAGGTCCACGCACAGCGAGACGATATGGACCTGGGGCATCGCCATCGCCACGCAGCAGCCAAGCCCTGCGGCGACCAGCATCCATTGCAGCGCGCGCGGTGAAAACTGTACCGAATGCGCGTTTTCCGAAGCCAGGCTGTCGGCGCTTTGTGTGGCCTCGAACGGAATACGCCGGCGCAACAGCAGCGACAGCGGAACCAGGGCTATGAGTGTAACGGCAGCGAGGATCAGGTAGACCGCGCGCCAGCCGTCCACTGCCAGCACCGGGCTGAGGAGTATCGGCCAGATCGCGCCCGACAGGTAGTTGCCGCTCGCGGTTATGGCGACGGCGATACCCCGCCGGCGCAGGAACCAGTGGGAGATATCGGCAATCAGCGGACCGAACCCGACGGCGGTGCCGAGGCCGATCAGCAACTGGCACAGACAAAGCAGATAGACCGACGTGCTGACGGCGGCGAGCACATATCCGGCCGCGACGCACAGGGCGGCGGCGATCAGCGACAGTGTGATGCCCCAGCGGTCGACGGCACGGCCGATAAAGACGCTGCCGGCGGCAAAGCCGATCATCGTGACCGTATAGGGCAGGGACGTATCGGCCCGGTCGATGCCGAATTCCTGCTGGACGGCCGGCATGATGACGATGATCGCCCACATGCCGACATTCGCGACCATGGCGATGACGAGCGTAATCGCCAGCCGCTTCCAGGAATAGAAGCTGTCCAATGCCTGCGGTGTTGTGGTCATCGCCGGAGACTAGAGCAAGCCGCGCCGGCTTGTCTATCGGATTTCCGCGTCAGCCGCGATTGCTTTGCAGCCTTTTCTCCACCTGGCGCTTTTCCCATTCGACGCCGAAAATCGAAAAGATCTCGAAGACCGAAACCCCATGGGCGGCGAGCCCGATGCCCCAGCCGAGCGCCGGCCACAGGAACCAGGGATATTGCGGGCCGACGAACAGATTGGCAATGCCCATCGCCGCGACAAAAACCACATAAAAGGCCGCGTGGGTGTAGAAGCCCTTGATATCGCGGACATATTCGATCGCCTCGCGCTCTTCTTCCGACTTGCCTTGCCTGTTGTACATGTCCATCTCCGTTGTCAGTTCGGCGATGTCCATGTCGAAGGCGACCGCGAGGGCACCGAGTGTTTCAAGGCTCGCTGTGCCGCCACGCTCAATGCGTTGAACCGTCCTCACGCTCAATCCGCTCAATTCGGCCAGTGTTTCCTGCGACCAGCCCCTGTCGAACCGCAATTTCCGAATGAACATCCCGTTTCTCCTGGTTTATGTCGTTGCCGACATGGCCACGCTGGCTGACAATAACCGAGAATACCACGACACCGCCCCGACACCGAAGCGACTGGTCGCCGTCAGGCCGCTTGCGGTTTGTTCACCATTTGCCGCTATCTCATGGGTCATGGCAAAGTCGAAAATCCGGGAGACGGATCTTTACGCACCGGTAAAGTCCCTGCTCGAGGCTCAGGGCTACGAGGTCAAGGGCGAGGTCGGCGCTGCCGACGTCGTCGCCATGCGCGGGGATGAAGACCCGGTGATCGTCGAGATGAAAACCGGTTTCTCGCTGGCGTTGTTCCATCAGGCCGTCGACCGTCTGAGGGTGACCGATGCGGTTTATGTCGCCGTGCCGCGCATGGCGGGTCGAAGCTTCCAGGTTACGCTGCGCAGGAACACCAAGCTGTGCAGGCGTCTCGGGCTCGGGCTGATCACCGTCCGGTTGCGCGACGGTTTCGCCGAGGTCCACCTTGACCCCGGACCGTACCAGCCCCGCAAGGCGCCGCGACGTGCCGCGCGGCTGCTGCGTGAATTCGCCAGGCTTGAAGGCGATCCCAACACCGGCGGCTCGATTCGTGGCGGGTTGATGACGGCCTATCGCCAGGATGCGCTTCGCTGTCTTGCTCTGTTGAGCGAGAACGGTCCGACAAAAGCCGCCATGGTTGCCGAGGGATCCGGCGTCGCGCGGGCGCGCCGCCTGATGGCCGACAACCATTACGGCTGGTTCGAACGGGTTGAAACGGGCATTTATGCGATGAGCCCGAACGGCAAGCGGGCGCTTGGCGACTATGCCGTCCGGGTGGATCTGCTCTGCGCTGCGGAACCGGGCGTTCCGTGAGCGGCTGCAGCGACGGCTCCGGGCGGTGAACCGCCGCTGCCGGCCGGTCCCTATTTGACCGTCACGGTTATGACGTCCGAGACAACGGGCGGGTTGTGCGGAATGTGATCCTTGTCACCCAGCACGAGCTGCAGGGTATGTGTTCCCGGCGGCAGCTCCAGCACGGTCTCGGTCTGGCCGTCGCCATAGTGGATATGATTGTCATCGGCCGGAATGTTGTAGTCGGCTTCATCGGCTCCATCCTCGCCCTCGCCGAACGGCGGTCGATTGATGAACAGATGATGATGCCCGGTATCCGGCCAATCCACGCCGGCAGGCGCGACACCCATGCCCGACAGTCCGAAGACCACCTTCACCGGACTCTCGACGGTATCGCCGTCAGCAATATTGACGAAATAGACCTGCGCGTCGGGTGTGGACGGCGTTTCACCGGCCAGAACCGGGCCTGAAGCGAGCAGGGCGGCGGCCGCCGCAAAGAGTATATGTTTTTTCACCATAAGTATCCTTGATTGTTGATGCGTTTGACTGCTGTTATTACCAAACACCCCGAGGGGAGGATTTATTCGGTTGAGCCGGCAAAAAAACGCGAGGGAAGAGGTCCGAAACGGGATAAAGCCGCTTTTCCCGAGGCTTTTGCGCTATTGTCTGGTGCTGACCGGCCAAAGGGAAACGGCAGACGATCTTGCGCAGGCAACCTGCCTGCGTGCGCTGGAAAAGGCGCAGCACTATGTTGAAGATACACGCCTGGACCGATGGCTTTTCAAAATGGCGCAGCGTCTCTGGCTCAACGAGCTTCGCGCGCAGGCCGTGCGTCGCGGCGGCGGTTTGACCGTCATTGAGGATGTCGATCTGCCGGACACGAATCCCGATCCGGAATCGAATATTCTGGCGCGTGAAGTGTTATTGGAAGTAATGGTCCTGCCCGAGGCGCAGCGTGCGACGGTCCTTCTCGTTTACGTGGAGGGCTATAGCTACAGGGAAGCGGCCGAATTGCTCGCAATACCCATCGGAACGGTGATGAGTCGCCTCGCCGCATCCCGGGCAAAACTTGCCGGCAAGTTCGGACAGATAAGAGCGATATCGGATGAGCGACGATCAAACATTCAGCGATGAACAGTTGACCGCCCTCCTGGATGGCGAGACGGAGCACATTCCGGCCGATGACATTCGCGCCGCGCTCGAGACCGATGCCGGTCTCAGGGCCCGGCTGGATGCTCTTTCAATGGACACCGGCGAGATTGCCGGCGCGTTCGACCGGTTGCTGGAACGGGCGCCGGAGATGCCCGACATGGACATCGGAGGCGATGCCGCGGCACCGCTCCGCAAGGCGCCGTACCCGCGCCAGCTCGCGGCCTGTATTGCCCTTGCGCTTTTTGTCGGCGCCATTGCCGGCTATGTCGTCAGGAGCGACAGCCTTCGGACCTGGCACGATTATGTCGCCGCCTATCATGCGCTCTACATCGACGACACGCTCGGCAATATCGAGCGGCCGGAGGGCCTCGTTCTGGCCGAGCTCGATCGGGTCGGTGGCGCCATCGGCAAGACGATAGAATTGCCGCTGCTGCGCGGCATCGATGGCCTCGACTACAAGCGTGGTCAGATTCTCGGCTTCGAGAGCCGTCCGCTCGTCCAGCTCGCCTTCCTGTCGGACAAGGGCGTGCCGGTTGCCCTGTGCATCATCCGCGCGGGCGATCCGGGCGACAGGCAATTGCAGATCAGCGAGCTGCAGGGCATGAGCGCTGCCTTCTGGACAGCCGGCGGCTATGACTACCTGCTGATCGGCGGGACCGATCCCGAGCTGATCAGGTCGGTCGCCAGCGGTCTGGTCGATCGGATTTAAAGCGACGTGCGCGATCTGAGCGCTGCCGTCAGAGTTCCCTCGTCCAGATAGTCGAGTTCTCCGCCGACCGGCACGCCATGGGCAAGGCGCGTTATCGTCACGTCGAGCCCGTCGAGGCGGTCGGTGATGTAATGCGCCGTCGTCTGCCCCTCGACGGTGGCGTTGACGGCGATAATGATCTCCTTGGCGCCTTCGCCGGACGATATGCGTTCCACCAGCGGTTTGATGTTCAGATCGTCCGGCCCGATCCCGTCGAGCGGCGACAAGGTGCCGCCGAGCACGTGGTAGAGGCAATTCATCGCCGAGGCGCGCTCCAGCGCCCAAAGGTCGGCGACGTCTTCCACGACAATGATGATGCCCCGGTCGCGGCGCGGATCCGTGCACACGGTGCAGGGATCGCGCGTATCGACATTGCCGCAGATGGAACAGACCGTCACGCTGTCGCGCGCCGCTGCGAGGGCGTCGGAGAGCGGCCCGAGCACCTGCTCCTTCTTCTTGATGAGATGCAGGGCCGCTCGGCGCGCCGAGCGGGGTCCAAGCCCCGGCACCTTGGCCAGAAGCTGGATGAGCCTTTCAATTTCAGGTCCGGCGACACTCTTCGACATGCGCCCTATTTAGCGCGATTCGACAAAAATGGCAGGCCCCGGAGACCGGCATGCCGACGCGCGCCGACAACGGCGGTTGCATTTCCATACGGCCACTTTATGTGTGTGGTCTCAGGCAGAGAGGCAGGAAACCGGCATGTCGGGAAAACTGAAAGTGGCGGTCCAGATGGACCACATTTCGACGATACAGATCGAGGGCGATTCGACCTTCGCCATGTGCCTCGAGGCACAGGGGCGCGGCCACGAACTCTACCACTACACGCCGGCGCAGCTTTCCCTGCGCGACGGTGTCGTCTACGCGCCGGTCGAACCGATGACGCTGCGGGACAAGCAAGGCGATCACTATACGCTCGGTCCGCGCGAGCGCACGGAGCTGGCGACGATGGACGTGGTGCTGCTGCGTCAGGACCCGCCCTTCGACATGGCTTATATAACCTCGACCCATCTGCTCGAGCGCATCCACCCGCAGACCCTCGTGGTCAACGATCCGGCATGGGTGCGCAATTCACCGGAGAAGATCTTCGTCACCGAATTTCCCGACCTGATGCCGGATACGCTGATCACCAGCGATCCGGACGAGATCGCCGCCTTTCGCCGGGATATCGGCGATATCATCATCAAGCCGCTCTACGGCAATGGCGGCGCCGGCGTCTTTCACCTGCGCAAGGACGACCGGAACCTGTCTTCGCTTCTTGAGATGTTCGAACATCTTTACCGCGAGCCGCTGATCGCGCAGCGCTACCTGCCGGCGGTCCGGTCGGGCGACAAGCGTATCATCCTGGTGGACGGCGAGCCGGTTGGAGCGATCAACCGTGTGCCGGCAGAGACCGATGCCCGTTCCAACATGCATGTGGGCGGGCGTGCGGAACCGGTTGAACTGACGCAGCGCGAGCGCGAAATCTGCACCCGCATCGGCCCGTCCCTGCGCGCGCGCGGTTTCCTGCTTGTCGGCATCGACGTGATCGGCGACGTCATGACGGAAATCAACGTCACATCGCCCACCGGCCTTCGCGAGGTGCGCAGGTTCGGCGGCGCCGATATCGCCGCGCTTTTATGGGACGCGATAGAAGCAAAGCGCGCATGATATCACGGCTGATGCTCCAGCCAGTCCCTGATCAGATGGTGGGCGGTGGCGCCGGGCGGCGGAGAGGAGAGATCCTCGACGCCCGTCTGTTTTTTCACCAGCGCTGAAGCTTCGTCGCGGCCGAACCAGCGGCAATCCTCGATCTCGCGTGCATCGATCCGGATGTCGGTGGAGATCGCCTCGCCGTGACAGCCGATCATCAGCGTATGCGGCATCGGCCAGGGCTGGCTGGCATGATAGCGCACCCGCCCGACGCGGACGCCCGATTCCTCGAAGGTCTCGCGCCGCACCGCCTCCTCGATCGTTTCGCCGGGTTCCAGGAAACCGGCAAGGCATGAATACATGCCGGGAGGAAAATGCGGACTGCGGCCGAGCAGGCAGCGATCGGTTTTAAGATCCACCGCAAGCATGATGACGACCGGGTCCGTCCTCGGAAACAGCTGCAGACCGCATTGCGGGCATTCCCGCCGGTATCCGCCGGCCTTCGGTAAGGTGCTTGCGCCGCAGCGCCCGCAGAACCGGTTTGTCTGCGACCAGGAGACAAGGCTCGCCGCCTGCGCCAGTTCGCCGAGCTGGCCGCCTTTCAGCAGGCCCTGGATATAGATCGACCGGTGATCGATGGCTTTCACCGTTTCCGGCAATGTGTCCGGGTCCGTCCGCACATGGGCGGCGATCCGCGGCGCCTCGCCCTCCGCAAAACCCATCAGCACGGCATTGTCCATGTCCGGATCGAAACCGCGCAACTCGTCGAGGCTGTGCAGCGCCCGGAAGCCGTCGCCGGTCTTGTGAAGCAGGGCCCTGCCGTTCTTCAGCGCATAGGCGCGCACCAGAGGCGACGCGAGCGCCTCTTCAAGGCATCCGTCGTGACGGTGTTCCGACCGGCGGTCGAGGCGGTTGCCGGCAAAGGCCACATGACTGCTCGGCTCGACCGTGCGGCCGGGCGCTTCGAAAATCGACATGTGTGGAGGTTCCTGCGCTTGTTACAATTCCGCGACGATCGCCCGAATGAGCGCGTCGGCGCTATTGGTATCATAAGGTCGGGCTTTTCCAAGCCCCCAGACAGGGCCCGGCCAGCCGGTATCGCCCGGATTGCGGGCAACGACATGGACGTGGAGTTGGGGAACCTTGTTGCCGAGCGCGCCGACATTGATCTTCCGGCAGCCGGTGACGCGCTTGAGCGCGCGGGCCGTCTCCCCGGCCTCGAAGGTCAGCAATGCCTGGTCGAGGGGCGTCAGATGGTAAATCTCCTCGGCCTCGGCGCGTTGCGGCACGAGCAGCAGCCAGGGCCAGCGGCTGTCGTTCATCAGCCGCAACTGGCAAAGGCCCAAAATGCACACCAGTTTGCTGTCCGCCCCCAGCCGCTCATCCAACACAAACCCGCACATGGCTGTCTTCGCTGTCTTCCGCTCACTCCCGTCAGCAAGACTAGCAGCATTTTGTCGGGTTGGCTTGCCTTTACGTCTCGGCTTGCGGTCAATTCACCCACAGGGTGAGCGCCAGCGGCAGGACGAAGACGGTCAAAAGCGTTGAAATCAGAGTGAAACCGGCGACTTCATGGGCAAGCTCCGGCACGTGGCGTTCGATAAAAAGATAGGTCGAGGCCGCGGCCGGCATCAGGCAGGCGACGATGAGCACACCGCGTTCAGTCCCGGTGAATCCGAAAAGATGCACCAGGCCGAATGCCACCGCGGCGGCCATGACGATATGGAACAGGCTCAGATAGACGGCTCGCCACAGCGTTTCCACCTTGAGCGCCGCCAAAGTGTGGCCAAGCGTCAGCAGCATCAACGGGATGGATAAGCCGCCCAGAATGGTGAAGGCGCCGTTGATGGGCTTTGGCAGCTGTGTGCCGGTTCCAAGCAGGGTGAGCGCAATCGCGACGGCCCAGACAATCGGCGAGGTCACCAGATCGCGCAAGGAGAAGCGGCCGGACGGGATCCACATGCCGACGGTGAATATGCTCATCACGACCACCACGACAAAGCCCATCGCATAGGCCATTCCCTCGGAGCCGAACGCCAGCAAAGCGATGGGCAGGCCGATATTGCCGACATTCGCGTGCATCATCGGCGAAAGAAACGCCCTGACTTCCAGTTTCATGAGCTTCAGGAAGGCAAAGCCGATGATCCCGAAACAGGCGACCGAGCAGGCCGCCGCAGCCGCCATGATCAGGAACCTGTCAAACACGATATGCCCGGCGGACAGATGTGAGATGATCAGTGTCGGATAGCCGACATTGGTGATGATGGTCCGGATGGTCTTGCTGTCGAAGGGCGCATCGAAACGCGCAAGGCCGTAACCGATCGCCGCGCAGATCAGCACCGGTACGACGACGTTCATCAGATTGAGGAATAATGCCTGCACGTCGTGATCCCCGCTCCTTCTTTGCCGAGCACCCGCCAGCATATGGCCGAATGGCCGCGCCGGGAATGGACAACGTGCCGATCAACAAGAGATTTCCGCCCGGCCATATCAGGTGGGTCCTTTTTTCCCGCCGGCCCTTGCTTTTCCCGCCGCGATTGACGATATGAACCGCGGGAGGTTGGTGGTGGACGAGCCACTCGCCAATCGGGTCAGGTCCGGAAGGAAGCAGCCCTAACGAGCCCCGGCACGGGTCACCGTGCCAGCCTCCCACTCTCTGCACCGTCATTTTCGTGCATAGCACCGGGCGCTGCCGGTCCGGCTATTGACGGATTGCCGGTGCCGGGGCGACACTCTGCGGGGTCAATGACCGGTTGGAGCTTTGATGAACGACGCCACGACATCGGACGATCCCGGCTACCGGGTTCTGGCCCGCAAATACCGTCCGCGCGACTTTTCCGACCTGATCGGCCAGGAGCCGATGGTCCGCACCCTGACAAACGCATTCGAGACCGGCAGGATCGCGCAGGCCTATATGCTGACGGGCGTGCGCGGTGTCGGCAAGACGACGACGGCGCGCATTCTGGCGCGCGCCCTCAACTACCGGACCGACACCGTCGACAAGCCGTCCATCGATCTGTCCGCGACGGGCGAGCATTGCGAAGCGATCATGCACGGAAACCATGTCGATGTGATCGAGATGGACGCCGCTTCCCATACCGGCATCGACGACATTCGCGAGATCATCGAGCAGGTGCGCTACCGCCCGGTCAGCGCCCGCTACAAGGTATACATCATTGACGAAATCCACATGTTGTCCACACAGGCCTTCAACGGCCTGTTGAAAACGCTCGAAGAGCCCCCGGCCCACGTCAAATTCATCTTCGCGACGACCGAGATCCGCAAGGTGCCGGTCACGGTCCTCTCGCGCTGCCAGCGTTTCGATCTGCGCCGCATCGAGGCCGGAACGCTGGTCGACCTCTTCCGCGGCATTGCGGAAAAGGAAGGCGTCGGCATCGATGACGAGTCGCTGGCGATGATCGCCCGGGCGGCGGAAGGCTCGGCGCGCGACGGCCTGTCGCTGCTGGATCAGGCCATCGCCCATGGCGGCGGACAAGTCGGCGCCGATGCGGTGCGCACCATGCTCGGCCTTGCCGATCGCAGCCAGGTGGTCGAGCTCTTCGATCAGGTGGCGCGCGGCGACGTCGCCGAAGCCCTCAAGACGTTCCGCCGGCAATATGACGCCGGTGCCAATCCGGCCGTCGTGCTCACCGATCTTGCCGATTTCACCCATCTGGTCACGCGGCTGAAATTTGTTGCCGATGCGCTGGACGACGCGGCCTTGAGCGAAACGGAACGTGTGCGCGGCAAGGAATTTTCGGAAAAGCTTTCCGTTCCGGTTCTGTCGCGCCTGTGGCAGATGCTGCTCAAGGGCGTCACCGAGACAGAGCAGTCGAACCGCCCGGTCAATGCCTGCGAAATGGTGCTGATCCGGCTGACCCATGCGGCCCATCTGCCGTCGCCGGCCGAGGCGGTGAAAGCGTTTTCCGAACGCCCGGCCGACACCGCGCCGCCCGACGGGCAACCGGCTCCGGCAGGCAATGCGCCTCAGGCGTCGGCTTCCGGTTATGATGCGGCGCCCGCTTCCACCGGTCCCGGACCGGTGGCCGCGTTGCGGCCGGTCGAAAGCGAAAACCCGGCGCCGCGGATGCGGGCCGATCCTGTCCCGGCGACGCCGACGGTGCCGCTCACCAGCATTGCCGATATCGCCGACCTTGCCGGGCAGCACCGCGACGTCAAGCTCAAGGCGATGATCCGCAAATATCTGCGGCCGGTGAAAATCGAGGCCGGGCGCCTGGAGATCGCGCTGCACGAGGATGCGCCGAAATCCCTGATCGGCGAGCTTGACGGCAAGCTCAAGGCATGGACCGGCATGCGCTGGGTCATCGCGATCAGCCGCGAGAAGGGCGGGCGGACCATCGAGGAGATGGAGCAGGCGCACCGCGCCGAACTGGTGAGCGACGCCAGCCAGGATCCCGATGTCGCCGCCATCCTTGAACAGTTTCCCGGCGCGCGCATCACCGACGTGCGTATCCGGACCGATGAGGCGGAGCCGCCCGTATCGCAGCAAAGCGAGGACGGCGATATTCTGCCGGACGATGCCGAAATCTGAAACAGGCGGCTCTGCCGCGAAAAATATGGAGATGCAGCATGCGTGACCTGATGGGCATGATGGGCAAGGTCAAGGAAATGCAGGAAAAGATGGCCGGCCTGCAGGAAGAGGTCGAGAAGCTCGAGCTCGAGGGCACCTCCGGCGGCGGGCTGGTGACCGTACGTCTCAACGGCAAGGGACAGATGCTCGGCCTTTCGGTCGACCCTTCCCTGGTCAAGGAAGACGAGGCGGAAATCCTCGAGGACCTGATCGTCGCCGCCCATAACGACGCCAAGGGCAAGGTCGAAGCGGCCGTCCAGGCCAAGACCCAGGAACTGACGGCCGGCCTGCCCATACCGCCCGGCATGAAGCTGCCGTTCTGATCGTCACATCGTCACCGCTTCGCGATGCCGTTTGCGCCGTCCCACCCGATCCGCAGCGTTGCCGACATACGCCGGCTTGAGGCAATTCCGCTTGAGGAGGCGGTCTCGGTCTCCAGCACCTATGAGATATTTGCCGAATCGGCGCGGGCCTTCGGCGAAAAGACCGCGCTGGTCTTCCTGCGGAGCGGCGATCCTGACGATGCGCCGATCCGAATGAGCTACCGCGAGCTCTTTGAAGGCATCACCAGGGCCGCCAACCTGTTTCACGGCCTCGGAGCCGGCCATGACGACGCGGTCGCGGTCCTGCTTCCCGCCTGTCTGGAATATCATCTCGTTCTGTGGGGCGCGGAGGCGGCGGGCATTGTCCAGCCGCTCAATCCCCTGCTCGATCTCGACAAGCTGGCCTCGCTGATCGAAGCCGCCGGCGCCAGGATCCTTGTTGCCTACGGCGCGAGCGAGGACGCCGACTATTGGCAAAAGGCGATGGCGCTGAAGAGCCGCGTCAACGGATTGCAGGTCTTGCGTGTCGCGCCGCATGATGAAGAGCAGCCGCCGGAACACGAGGGCGACGGGGATTTTCAGGAATTGCTCGAGGCCTGGCCGGCCGACCGTCTTTTGAGCGGCCGGACGATCGGGCCGCAGGACATTGCCGCCTATTTCCACACCGGCGGCACCACCGGTTCCCCGAAGCTCGCCATGCACACCCACGGCAATCAGGTCTTCACCGCCTGGGCAAGCGTGCAGTTGCAGGGCATGACGAAGGACGATGTCAGCATCAACGGCTACCCGCTGTTTCACGTCGCGGGCGTGCTTCCGGCGTCGCTGACCGCCTTGTCCGCGGGCGTCGAGATGATCATTCCGACCACAACGCTTCTGCGGAACCCGGATGTCCGTGCCAATTACTGGCGCATCGTCGAGACATATGGTGCCACCTCGCTGTCGGCGGTGCCGACCGTTCTGGCGGCGCTTGCCAACGTCCCGGTCGACGGTGCGGATATCTCCTCGATCCGCTATTGCCGCACCGGCGCCGCGCCGCTCGCGCCTGAGCTTGCCGCCCGTTTCGAAACGCTTTTCGGCCTGCATGTTCATGAGAGCCTCGGCATGACGGAAATGGCGGGAATAACCTCGATCCGCCCTCCCGGTGTCAGCGGGCCGGCCGGCTGCGTCGGCTTCCCGATTCCCTATTCGAAGACGCGCATTGTCGAAATCGACGCGGACGGCGCGCCGACCGACAGGGATCTCGGATGCGGAGAAGCGGGCATGATCCTCGTCAAGGCTCCCAATGTGTTTCCCGGTTTTCTTGACCCGGAAGCGACGAGAAAAACCTTCACGGGTGACGGATGGCTGGCCACTGGCGATGTCGGCTGGCTGGACGAGGAGGGCCGGCTGCATCTGAGCGGCCGTGCCAAGGACCTGATCATCCGCAGCGGCCATAATATCGATCCCAAGGTCATCGAGGATGCGCTGGAATCCCACCCGGCCGTGCAACTCAGTGCCGCGGTCGGCGCCCCGGACGCCTATGCCGGCGAACTGCCTGTCGCCTTTGCTGTGCTGATGCCGGATGCGGGAGCCGTCGATGAGGATGAATTGCTGGACTGGACGCGCGGCGGCGTCGACGAGCCGCCGGCGCGCCCGAAATCGGTGACGATCCTGCCGGCAATGCCGACAACCAATGTCGGCAAGATCTTCAAACCCGAGCTGCGGCGCCTGGCGGCCGAGCGCACGGTGCGCGAACAGCTTGACGCCGCGGATCTTCAAGGCTGCACGGTCGAAGCTGCCATGGACAATGGCGGCAAATTGTCGGTCAGGGTCTTATGTGAAGACGACGGCGCGGACCGTGTCGCCGCGATCCGCGCCCTTCTTGAGCCGCTGCCGCTGACGACTGTGGTGGACTAACCTCATCTCGATCTAACCGCCAACCCTGATCATCACCTTGCCGTGGCTCCTGCGCGGCGCGCGCAGATATTCCCAGGCCTCTCTGTATGCCTCCATTTCGAAGACCCTGTCGACATTCGGCCGGATTTGGTCCGATTCGAGGGCGCGATAGACGAAATCGAGCCCCTTTTCCTTCCATTGCGCATCTTCGATGTAATTGAACAGGGAATAGGGTTTGAAGGTCGCGTTCGCCTGATAGAGATCCATCATGGGCAGCTCGGGCAGTTTCTCGTCGAGCGTGCCGTAGGTGAATATCTGGGCATCCTTGGCAAGGGCCTTGCTGTATTGGGAAATCATCCCGGCGCCGATGGAATCGAAGACGGCGTGAAGACCCGCGCCGCCGGTGAATTCCATGACCGCTTCCGGCAGGCCGTCGCCCTCACCGAAATAGACATGGCTTGCGCCGGCGTTTGTCAGATAGTCGCGGTTGTATTCAAAACGCGAGGTTCCGATCATGTTGGCACCCCTGATCCTGCCGATTTCAAGCGCCGAGCTGCCCGCTGTGCTGGTTGCCGCGGTCACCAGTATGTTGACGCCGGGGCCGGCCCTGGCGAGTTCGGCGATCGGATAATAGGCGGTCATGAACTGCATCCAGATTGAACCGGCCTCGATGGCATCCATGCCGTCCGGCGCCTTCGTCAGATAGCGGGCATCGATCAGCACCGTGTCGCCGCTGGCGCCCTTCATGTCGTAGAAATAGGGAAGCGTGCAGTAGCGTGTGCCCATTTCAATATCCGTCACCCCTTCACCGATCTGATCGACGATCCCCACGGCCTCGCAGCCGATGCGCGCCGGCAGCCGGCTGAAATCGAATGAGTAGCGGCCCTGCATGAGGTCCATGTCGCCCCAGTTGAGAGCGAAGGCTTCGACCTTCAGCCGAACCTCGCCCCGGCCGGCGTCGTTGGGTGCGTATTCCCTCAAATCGAGCCCGGATATTCCGGAATATCCGGTGACGACCCATTCGCGATTGGCGTGAGACATTGATATCGACCTCCCGTCTTTCTCAAGGTCCAGGCATCATTCTATGAATTATGCAAACATTATGCAAAATGGAAATGCATTGTCGAACCGCAAGCGAAACCGAGGCGCGTGCCGGCGTACCGCCTTTACGTCCCGCTATGCCTTATCCGGCACATCTTCATTCCGTGCACGACGCCGGATGCTCAGCGCATTGATCACCGCTTTCGCCTCAGCAGGCGGTTGTTGCTCGATTCTCCGATAGTCGGTCCCGTCTCTTTTCCTGCGCAGCAAACCACACGAGATCATTGTTCTTCGCAGTGTCGCCGGGTCGTCAAAGAGATGCTCGTCCTCCAGATGATCGTTTATTGCCCGCTCATCCAGCACCTTGTTTGCCGGCAATGTCGCCCACAGCGCCCACAGAGCCAGGGTTTGGACGGAGCGTTTGGCCGGCCATTGGAGCAGGCGTCCATAATCATCGAACTGATGGAGGGCGCGCTCCACCGAACGGGCGTCGGCAACGGCATTTTCCGTTTGGTTGTCCAGCCTCTTTGCCGCTGCCGAGACTGCGCGCATATGTTGAACATTCTGAAATCCGGCGGCGCGCGCCACCATATTCATCAAGGCCAGATGAGAAGGACTTGTCTCACCAAGTTGTCGGGACAACACGCGTGTGAAAACAGTCATATCGTCCACACACATTGAAAGAGGGGTTTTTGTCATCGTTCATCCAGGACGGGCGCTTTGCTTGATCGTCGGTCGCTGGCTTAACGAAACGACGCCCTGCTTTTCACGATGTCGTTTATGGTTTTCCGGCAGGTTTAGCACTCCTTCAGGAGCAGCGACGCCTCGGTAACTGCCGACCGTATTGCCTGATTACCAGAGGCTCAGGCCTGAGCCAAGCAGTCATTCAGTTTCCGCCGGCGGCGGTGCGGGATCGGCTCGGTATAGCCGTCCGGCTGAAATGTAACCTTGACGTTACTATTTTCCCATCGTAGATGAGTAGTGCAGGTTACAAATTTGGACAAGTGACCAATGTTGTTATCAATCAGAACTCTCGTCGCAATCCGTATTCTGAGCTTTGGTATGACCGGTCTGCTGCTCATTGCGTCAACGGCGTTTGTGCTTGTTGTGGAGCAGGGGCAACTGCGTTACGCGCTCTGGTCCGGTGCATTCTCGGCGGGACTATTCATCATTACGCTCGCTCTGAGCGCCGCCACCGATCGCCGGGGCAACCGAATTCTTTGGGATGAAACGACCCGCTTCGACTACAATCAATCGCTGCAGTGGGCATACTTCTCGACGATTTTCATCATCTTTCCCGTTCTTACGGTGAGCATCTTTGCCGGACTGGATCCGCTGCGTGCGTTTATATCCGCTGCTCTGCTCGCAGGTGCCATCCAGCTTTTGCTATTCTGTTTTCTGGACTGGCGAGGCAGGTGATGCCGCATCATCCGGACCTTGAAAACCACCTTGCAAGCAGACGCAAAGCAGCCGGTTGGACACAAGCGGAACTGGCTGACAGGGTGGTGGTCTCCCGCAAGACAATCAACACGATTGAGAATGGCGTTTTCGTTCCCTCAACCGTGCTGGCTCTCAAATTGGCGGCCGCGTTCGGGTGCTCGGTCCACGATCTTTTCAATCTGCCAAATGAGGAGGCGCTGTAGTGGGTTTTCTGTACTTGATCTGCGCGATTGCACTGGAGGTTGCCGGCACGTTTTGTCTGAAACTCTCGAACGGCTTCGCCAAGCTGTTGCCGTCCGGCCTCGCCTTCATTTTCTACGGGCTCATGAATGTGCCGCTCATCCTGGCGCTCAAGACACTCGATTTACCTCTCGTCTACGTTGTGTGGTCCGCCATGGGCGTTGTTGCCGCCGTCTCTTTGGGGTTCATCTGGTTCGACGAGCCGCTCACCGCACGCAAGCTTGCATTCATTGGCGTGACGATGATTGGCATCATTGGTTTGAGCGCGGAACGAATCTGAGTGCCTTGCGGTAGCTCAAGACCTGTTTTTACGATCCCCACATTCGACCAATGACGCAGTGGTCAGGCAACGGCCACCTTCAGTTCGGCATTGGCTTTTCTATCCGGCCACTGCCGCCTTCAACGCCCGCCGGCGGCGGTGCAGGACCGGTTCGGTATAGCCGCTCGGCTGGCTGCGGCCGTCGAGCACCAGTTCAAGCGCCGCCTGGAATTCGACCGATCCGTCGAAATCCGCCGACATTTTCCGGTAGGCCGGATCGCCTTCGTTCTGCTTGTCGACCACGCCCGCCATGCGTTTCATGGTTTCGACGATCTGGTCTTTTTCAACGATACCGTTGTGCAGCCAGTTCGCCATGTGCTGGGCCGAGATGCGCAGCGTCGCCCGGTCTTCCATCAGCCCGACATCGTTGATATCGGGAACCTTGGAGCAGCCGACGCCCTGGCCGACCCAGCGCACGACATAGCCGAGGATTCCCTGGGCATTGTTGTCGAGTTCGTGCTGGATATCGTCGGGCGTCCAGTTCGGACGCTCCGCCACCGGGATCGACAGGATGTCGTCGATTTTCGCCTGCGGCCGCGATCGCAACTGCGCCTGGACCTCGGCCACATTGACCTTGTGATAGTGCGTGGCATGCAGTGTCGCCGCCGTCGGCGACGGCACCCAGGCGGTATTGGCCCCGGCTTTCGGGTGGCCGATCTTCTGCTCCAGCATCGCCGCCATCAGATCGGGCATCGCCCACATGCCCTTGCCGATCTGGGCGCGGCCGGACAGTCCGCATTCAAGGCCGATATCGACGTTCCAGTCCTCATAGGCGGAAATCCACGCCGCCTGTTTCATATCGCCCTTGCGGATCATCGCGCCGGCTTCCATCGAGGTATGAATTTCGTCTCCGGTGCGGTCGAGGAAGCCCGTATTGATGAACACGACCCGTTCGCGGGCGGCGCGGATGCATTCCTTCAGATTGACGGTGGTGCGCCGCTCCTCGTCCATGATGCCCATTTTCATGGTGTTTCTCGCCATGCCCAGCACGTCTTCGACCCGGGCGAATATTTCCGAGGCGAAGGCCACTTCGTCGGGGCCATGCATCTTCGGCTTGACCACATACATCGAGCCTTCGCGCGAGTTCCTGCGCCTGCCCTCGGGGCCGATGTCATGCAGCGCGATCAGGCCGGTGATCATGGCGTCCATCAGGCCTTCCGGAGCCTCCTTGCCGTCCCGGTCGAGGATGGCCGGGTTGGTCATCAGGTGTCCGACATTGCGCACCAGCATCAGCGCCCGGCCGGGCAGCGTCAGCGCCTCTCCCTTGCGGTCCAGATAGTCGCGGTCCGGATTGAGCCGGCGGGTGAACGAGCCGCGACCCTTGGAGACCTCCTCGGTCAGGTCGCCCTTCATCAGCCCGAGCCAGTTGCGGTAGACAACGACCTTGTCCTGCGCATCGACCGCCGCGACGGAGTCTTCGCAGTCGACAATGGTGGTGACGGCCGATTCCAGGATAACGTCGCAGATCCCCGCCGGATCGTCCCGGCCGACCGCATGCTCCGGGTCGATGACGATTTCCAGATGCAGGCCGTTTTTCTTCAAAAGCACCGAGGTCGGGGAGCTCGGATTGCCTTTATAGCCGGCAAACTGCGCCGGGTTCTTCAGCCCGTGCCGGCTGTCGTCCGACAATGTCACGGCCAGTTCGCCCTTGTCGACGGCAAGCGATTTGACATCCGACCAGGCCCCGTCGATCGGGACTGATGCGTCGAGGAAATCGCGGGCCCAGGCGATCACCCGCGCACCGCGCACGGCGTTGTAGCTGCTGCCTTTCCCGGCACCGCCGTCTTCGGCGATTGCATCGGTGCCGTAAAGCGCGTCGTAAAGCGAGCCCCAGCGCGCATTCGCCGCGTTCAGCGCATAGCGCGCGTTCATCACCGGGACAACGAGTTGCGGGCCGGCAACCGTCGCGATTTCAGGATCGACATTGTCGGTGCCGATGCTGAAGGCCTCGCCCTCGGGTCGCAAATAGCCGATGTCCTGAAGAAATGACTTGTAGGCCGCCAGGTCCGATGGCGCGCCGTTCTGCCGGTGCCATGCATCGATCCGCTCCTGCATGTCTTCGCGGGTCGCGAGCAATGCGCGGTTCTTTGGCGACAGGTCGTGAATGAGACCGGCAAGTCCGCTGAAAAAACGGTCCGCATCCACACCGGTGCCCGGCAGGGCTTCTCCGGTGATGAAATCATGCAATTCCTTGTCGATCGACAGGCCATGGGCCGGGACCATTGACATTGCGCGCTCCCTGATTGATCCGCTGAGAATTCGGCGTCTCCTTCCCACAGGTGGCGATTTATTGTCAATTTATCAAAAGTGAGAAAGATTTTTTCCAAACTAGAAAAAATCGTCAGGTCGAGCCCGAAGCGGCTTGATGGTCGTTATCACTTGCCGCGTATTTTTTGCTTGATCTCAAGTTAGCTTGAGGCCGTACAACATCTTTTGGCGAAGAAGATCAGGGCGTCGCGAATTTGTTGCGTTCATACACACGCCGTTTAACGGAAGTGTCATTTGGAGTTTGCGTATGCATGTATTGACCGTCCTCGATCATCCCGATCCCAACTCTTTCAGTGCGGCGGCCGCGTGCAAATTCATGGATGGAGCAATGTCGGCCGGTCATTCGGTTGAACTTGCGGATTTACATGCTGAGGGCTTTGATCCGCGATTGACGATCAGCGACATAGAGGCGGATGGCCACGCGGGCGTCATGGTCGATGTTGCAAGGGAACAGGCAAGGATCGCGCGATCCGACGCGATCTGCCTTGTTTTTCCTCTGTTTTGGTGGGGCATGCCATCCATGATGAAAGGGTGGGTCGAGCGCGTTTGGAGTTGGGGATGGGCCTACGACCAGTTGGAGGACCCGGAGCGGTCGCTCCAGAAACCCCGATCTGGAGTTCTATTGGTTCCGGCAGGCGCCCGTTCAGACGAAATGGAGGATGAGGGTTACCGCGCGGCGTTGGAAACCGCTTGGATGAAAGGCACATTTGGGTATTTCGGTTTTTCTCCAAGAAGACTGGAATTGCTTTGCGGCTCAGACGGGTCGGCAAAACGACGGCATGCCCTTCTGGAAAGAAGCTATCAAACTGGTTTGAAGCTGCCGTCGCCTGAACCGCCCTAAAGGGCTTAACGAATAGAAATAGCGGCTGTCCGCCCGAGGCTCTAGTATCCAGTCTGTACGCGATTCGCTTATGGGGTAGCTTGATGGAAAGCTTGCTGGGCCAATTCAATCCCGGTCTTTTCCTGAAATTCGGTGCGGCGCTCGTCGCGCTGGTCAATCCGCTTTACGGCATCCCGATATTTCTCGGCATGACAAAAGGTTACTCGCCTGCCCAGCGCCGGCGCACGGCCCATATCATTGCCGCAACCGTGCTGGTTTCGGCAACCGTCGCGACGGTGATCGGCGAGGAAATCCTGCGCTTCTTCGGCATAGGCGTGCCGGCCTTCCAGATCGGCGGCGGGATCATCGTGCTTCTGGTCGGCCTTTCCATGCTGCAGGACAATACAAGCGCCGGCGACGAAAAGGCGAGGCAGGAAGGGCATGAAAAGGACAGCGACATCGCTGTGGTTCCGCTGTCCATACCCCTGACCATCGGGCCGGGCTCCTTTGCCACGATCATCCTCTTTGCGCATCTGATGGGCGATGCCGGCGAGCTTGTCACCATGCTGCCCGTCATCATGCTGATTTCGATCCTTGTCTGGCTGGGCCTGCTTTTTGCCGATCCGATCTCGCGTCTTTTGGGCAACACCGCCATCAGCGTCATCACCCGGATCATGGCCATCATCCTTGTCGCCGTGGCGGTGGAAATGGTGCTGAACGGCGGGGTCAGCTTCTACCACAACCATTTCACGACGCCGGCGCCGCCCGGCAACTGAAATCGCCCCGGCGCGGACATTAAGGTTAAGCGGGTGCTCACGCGGCTGTGACCGGCCAAGCGTGGATTTGCCGGCTTGTTTGCGTTACTTTCCGCCCGATGAGGGGCTTTGTCGTATTTGTGATCGCGTGTGTTCTTTGCGTTGGCCATGCTGCTGCGGCAGCGAAGTCCGCGCCGGGGCCCGGCGAAACGGTCGCGATGACCATCGCATACGGCAAGTACGACGCCCTGGCGTCCGCAGCCAATGCCTGCTGCATGGAAACCCTGCTGAAGCGCAAGACCCGCTCGTCGCCATGCAAGGCCGACTGCACATATCTTGTGGCCGTTTCGGATGTTTCCTTTCCGCGTTCGCCGTCCATCAACGGACATGACAGCCTGCGTCCGCCGTCGCGGACGGGAGACGAACGGCTTTTGCGGCCGCCCATTCGATGACGAGATCCGCGTGGCGCGCGACGCGCGCCGTTTCGATGTGAAACTGTTATGAAACCGGGAGCACAACCATGATCAGCAGACGCGATCTTTTGCTTGGCTCGGCACTTGTCGCGGCAGCGCAGTATTCAACCACTGCAGCCGCTCACCACAGCCCGCGTTACAGGAACTTCAGGATCCAGCGGCGCTACCTTCCGCAGACGGTTCGCTTTCCCGGCCAACAGCCGGGGACCATCGTCGTCGACCCGCGCAATCACTTCCTCTATCTGGTCCTGTCGCCCTTCCGGGCCCGCCGTTACGGCGTCGGGGTCGGCAAGGCGGGGCTCGCCTTCAAGGGGTCGGCATCGATCCAGCGCAAGGCCGAGTGGCCGAGCTGGCGACCGACCGACAATATGATCCGGCGCGAACCCCGGAAATACGCCCGATATGCAAAGGGTGTTCCCGGCGGCCCGAACAACCCGCTGGGCGCGCGTGCGCTTTATCTTTATCGTGGCGGGCGCGACACCTATTACCGCATCCACGGCACCAATCAGCCCGATACGATCGGCCGTTCGGTCTCCAATGGCTGCATCAGAATGGTGAACGAACACGTCATCGATCTTTATGAGCGTGTGCCGCTGGGCACCACGGTTATCGTGGTTTGAGTAAAACAGCCAACTTAGCGGGCCGGAGGCCGGCCCGCTCGGATGTCACGACCTGCTCCGGTTAGAGCATCGGGTTATTCTGGGCCTGCCGTCAGCCGTTGCGGTCACGCGCGCTTCCACGAAGCTGCGCATGCCGTCCACCTCGGGCGCCTTGATTTCTTCGTGCAGCCAGACCGCCGGGTCTTCGGCGCCGGCCACAGCCGCTTCCTCCAGGACCGCCTCGCGGGCAAGGGCCCGGGCCCGGGACATGGCCTCGTCCTCGTCGCGATATTGCTCGCTGATCCCGGCTCCGTTGACGGCAAACACATCTTCCTGCGGCGCCGTGACAAAGACGGTCAGGGTCGTGCGCACATGCCCCGCGACGGCCCCGACCGCGTTGGCGACATCCGCATCCGGCGGAATGGCGCTGTCGCATGCAAGCATCTGGGCGATGGCCGGATAGTAGCTCGCCGCCGATGCGCCGAGACCGATCAGCGGACGGTCGAGCGTCAGAGCGAACTTGACGATGCCGTGCATCCGCTCCAGCGCCCTGCCGACGGACCGGGACCGTGCCGCATCGATCTGCGTTTCGCCCTCTTCCGCAAGGCAGGTGGACAGGACGACTTCGCAGGATTGCCGCGTCAGCCTGTCGATGATCTGCTCTGCCAGGGCTTCGGCATTTTCGGCAATCGGTTTGCCGGCGCCGTTCTTGCGCCGCGCCAGAAGCCGGGCGCCAAGCTCTGCCGCTTCGCCGTTCCAGTTGTCCTGCCTGCCGAGGACATGCATGGCATCGGACGGCGTGAAGCCGGCGATATGGACGAGGCCGCGGGTGCAAAGGCGGTCGAGCGTCGCCCGCTGCGGCGTTGCGGTCAGCAGGTCGTCGAGCGGCAGAAGCCTGTCCGTGAGCCGCTCGTAAAGCGCTGCTTCCTGAGGCTGCAGCGCGGCCGCAAGCCGGTTCGGCACACCGGTGCGACAGGCGAACCGCCCGTCGAGCCGTCCCGGATGATCGGTGCCGGTCTGACGTTTCAGCGCCGCAAGCACCGGCTCCGGGTCGAGATGCGCGGCCAGACTGACCGGCATCAGCCGTCGCGGCCCGAGCCTGATCCGGGTTTCCAGACCGGTGTCGCTGACATGCACCTCCGAATCGCCGCCCAGCCCATATGTGTGCATCGCCACGGCCTGCACCATCGTGCGGTATCCGCCGACGACGGCGCCGTCCGGGTCGAGCCTTGGCTGCCCGTCTTCCAGGATCGCCACGTCGGTGGTCGTGCCGCCGATATCGGAGACGACCGCATCGTTCATGCCCGTCAGGTATCGGGCGCCGACGAGGCTGGCGGCCGGACCGGAAAGGATGGTCTCGATCGGGCGCGCCCGCGCCAGATCCGAGGCGATCAGCGCGCCGTCGCCGCGCACCACCATCAACGGTGCGCCAATGCCGCTGTCTTCAAGATGCGCCTGTGTCGCATCGATCAGCCGGTCGATCATCGCAACCAGCCGTGCGTTGAGCAAAGTGGTCAGGGCGCGCCGCGGGCCGCCGAGCCGGGATGAGAGCTCGTGGCTGCAGGTCGCGGGCAGTCCGCTTTTTGCACGCACCATGTCACGCGCGGCGATTTCATGCTCGGGATTGCGGACGGCGAAATAGCCGGCGATCGCGAAGGCCGCGACGCTCTCGCCAAGCGCGTCGACCTGTTCCCCGAGCGCCGAAAGGTCAAGCGGCCTTGCCCGTCCGTGCACGTCATGTCCGCCCGGCACGAAGATGACCGGATCATGTCCGAGCGCGTCGGCGAGCCCGTCCTTTCGAAGGTCGTCCTCGTCGAAACCGATCATGATCAGCGCGGCGCGGTCGCCCTGGCCTTCGACCAGCGCGTTGGTCGCGAGCGTCGTCGACAGGCACACCAGTTCGATACGGTCAGCCGCAACCGATCCGTCGGCGAGAACACGTGACGCCGCCTCTCCGATGCCGATGGTCAGATCGTGGCGGGTGGTCAGCGCTTTCGCCTTGGCGATCACCCCGTCATCCGGACTGAACAGCACCGCATCGGTGTAGGTGCCGCCGGTATCGATCCCGAGAAACATCGCAACGCCCTACGGATAGAAATAGAGGCCGATCAGCCCTGCCGTCCCGACGACGATACGCCACCAGGCAAACAGGGTGAAGCCGTGACGGGAGACGAAATTGAGCAGTGTGCGAACGACGAAGACGGCGGCAACGAAGGCGGAGACAAAGCCGACGGCGATGATGGTGAAATCATCGGCCGAAAGGCGGCTGTAGTTCTGATAGAGGTCGTAGGCGAAGGCGCCCGCCATGGTGGGCATCGCAAGGAAGAAGGAAAACTCCGCCGCCGAACGCTTGTCGCTGCCCAGAAGCAGCGCCCCGGCGATGGTCGCGCCCGACCGCGATGTTCCCGGGATCATCGCAAGGCACTGGATAAGGCCGATTTTGAGGGCCATCGCCGGCGGAAAATCCATGACGTCGGTGTAGCGCGGCTCGCGTTTGAGCCGGTCGATCGCCATCAGCACGAAACCGCCGACGATCAGCACAATGCAGATCAGTACAGGCGTTTCAAAAAGCACCGTCTTGATGAAACGGTAACCCAGCACACCGATCACCATGGCAGGCAGGAAGGCCAGGAGGATCGACAGGACGAACCGGCGCGCCTTGGTGTCATGCGGCAAAGCCTTGGCCAGATTCCAGAGCCGGGTAAAATAGACCGAGAGGATCGCAAGGATCGCGCCGAGCTGGATCAGCACCTCGAAGGTCTTGCCGGTCGATTCGAAGCCCATGAAATGACCGGCCAGCAGCAGATGTCCTGTAGACGAGACCGGCAGGAATTCCGTCAGGCCCTCCAGCAGGCCGAGCAAGAGGGCGCCGGTAATCGTCTGTTCCGCCATGTATCGTGTCCCGTTTTGTGAGATTTTGCCCGGCGCGCCGCGCTTGTGTTGCCCCGTGCGAAATCCTATAGCTCATTCGCCGGTCTTTTCCATAATATTCCGGCGAATCGGTTTCACGGAAATGACTTGACAGGAATGCCGACCCTTTATCATCACCCGATGTCCGCCGCGTCCAGATTTGTCCGGCTGGTGCTGAACGAATATGATTTGCAGACCGATCTGGTCGAGGAGCGGCCGTGGGAGCGCCGCCGCGATTTCCTGGCGCTCAACCCGGCGGCGACGCTTCCGGTCTATGTCGATGATTCGCTCCATGCGGTCTGCGGAGCGTCCGTCATCGCCGAATTCATCGATGAGATTTACGGCGTGTTCAAGCGTGACCGGCGCCTGCTGCCGGACGAGCCGTTCGAGCGTGCCGAGGTGCGCCGGCTCAGCGAGTGGTTTCTCGTCAAGCTCGAGCAGGACGTGACGCGCCACCTCGTGCGCGAACGCGTCTTCAAGCTGGTCATGCCCAAGGAAGCAGGAGGGGGAGCGCCGGATTCCAAGGCGTTGCGCGCCGCCCGCGCCAATATTCGTCAGCACATGCGCTACCTGGACTGGCTTGCCGCCAACCGCGACTGGCTTGCGGGCGAGGCCATGAGCTATGCCGATTTTGCCGCCGCCGGCGCCCTGTCGACGCTGGATTATCTCGGCGAGATCACCTGGTCCGAGACGCAAAACGCCAGGGACTGGTATCAGCGCATCAAGTCGCGCCCCTGCATGCGCCCGCTTCTTGCCGACCGGCTCGCCAAGGTCACGCCGGTCTCGCACTATGCGGACCTGGACTTTTGAGCGATGCACGCACCCCTGACATCGGCGTATAAGGCGGAAAGGCTCAAGACCTTTCTGCTCGAGGAGGCCCGGTCAGCGGGGTTCGACGTTGCCCGGGTCGTCGCGCCCGACGCCATCTCGGATTATGCGCCATGGGCGCTGGAGGCCTATCTGGAGGCCGGCCGGCACGGCACCATGCAATGGATGGAGGAAACGAAGGCCCGCCGTTCGGACCCGAGGGTTCTGTGGCCCGAGGTCCGCTCCATCCTGATGCTCGGCATGAATTACGGCTCGGATGACGATCCGTTGCAGGTGCTGGAAAAAACGGACCATGCCGCCATCTCCGTCTACGCCCGGCACCGCGATTATCATGACGTGATCAAGGGCAAGCTGAAGGGCGTTGCCGGCCGGTTTGCGGCGCGGGCCGGGTCCGACGTCAAGGTATTTGTCGACACCGCTCCGGTGATGGAAAAGCCGCTGGCGGAAAAGGCCGGACTCGGATGGCAGGGCAAGCACACCAATCTTGTCAGCCGTGAATTCGGGTCATGGCTTTTCCTCGGCTCGATCTTCACGACAGCGGCGCTTGTCACTGATGCGGCCGAAGTGGACCATTGCGGCTCGTGTCGCGCCTGTCTCGACGTCTGTCCGACCGATGCCTTTCCGGCGCCGTACCAACTGGACGCGCGCCGCTGCATCTCCTATCTGACGATAGAGCACAAGGAGCCGATCCCGCATGAATTCCGCACCGCCATGGGCAACCGCATCTACGGCTGCGACGACTGCCTTGCCGTCTGCCCGTGGAACAAGTTCGCAAGCCACGCTCGCGAGGCGAAGCTGAGGGCGAGGGATGAATTGAGGGAACCGGCGCTCGAAGAACTGCTGACACTCGATGACGCGGCGTTCAGGACGCTGTTCACCGGCTCGCCCGTCAAACGGATCGGACGGGACCGGTTCATGCGCAACGTGCTGATCGCCGCCGGCAATTCGGGCGACGGCTCGCTGGTGGAGGCCTGCCGCGCCCATGCGCGCGACAAAAATCCCCTGGTGCGCGGCGCGGCCGTGTGGGCGCTGTCGCAGCTTCTGGGCCAGGCCGACTTCACGCGCCTGCGCGAAAGCGCCGGCACGGAGGACGATCCGACGGTTCGCGAGGAGTGGGGCCTTGCGCCGCAGTAAAAATGGGGTCTGACATCATGCGCCTTTTCATCTTCGGGGCCGGGTTTTCCGGCCGGGCGATCGCCCGCGAACTGGCCGGCGGGACGCAATGGGCCGGCGGCACCAGCCGTTCCGAAGAGAAGTTTCCGGCCCTTGCCGATGCCGGTCTCGAACCGTTTGTCTTCGACGGCAAGACCCTGTCCGGGCCGGTCCGTGAGCAATTGGCGTCCGTCACCCATCTGATCCAGTCGATCGCGCCGGATGCGGATGGTGATCCGCTGCTTCGCCTCACCGGACCGGCCCTTCGCCCGTTGATGCCGAAACTGAAATGGGCTGCCTATCTCTCGACCGTCGGCGTCTACGGCAACCATGACGGCGCCTGGGTCGACGAGGCGACGCCTTGCAAGCCGGTCTCGAGGCGTTCGGTCGACCGTGTTGCGGCGGAAAATGCCTGGTTCGAAGTTGCCCGGCAGAGCGACATCCCGGTTGCCGTTATCCGCCTGTCCGGCATCTACGGGCCCGGCCGTAATGCGTTTGTCACGATCGAAAAGGGCAGGGCGCGGCGGCTTGTGAAGCCGGGCCAGGTGTTCAACCGGATCCATGTTGCCGATATTGCCGGCGCGACGGCGCATCTGATCCAGGCCAGTGCCGGCGGCATATGGAACGTCACCGACGACTTGCCCGCGCCGCCGCAGGATGTGGTGCTTTATGCATGTGACCTCATGGGCGTCGAGCCGCCACCGGAGACGGATTTCGAAACCGCCGATCTGACGCCGATGGCCCGTTCCTTTTACGGCGAATGCAAACGCGTCTCCAATGCCAGGCTGAAGGAGAGCGGCTACCGTTTCCGCTACCCGGACTACAGGTCCGCGCTTTCGGCGCTTTGGCGCGGCGGGAATTGGCGCGGCTGACCGATTGGCCACAGGCCTTTCGGGCATCGCCCTTTTGTGCCAATCTTCCGTCTGGTTTGCGCGCGCGAGACCGTCCAGAACATCGACATGCCGCGGCTCCGGGCCGCGAACCTCAAGGCAACGCTCGCAGCCGCTGTGGCAATGATCGGCACCGAATAGAGAGCAGTAAGCCAGACGCGCTCTAAACTGGCGCGCCGCCGAGATGCGCCAGCAGTTCGGTGACGTTGCTTGCGCCGAATTTCTTCAAGAGCCGCGAGCGGTAGTATTCGACCGTTCGCGGCGATATGCCGATCAGGCGGGCGATTTCCTTGCTTGTTTTGCCGCCTAACAAATGTGCCACGATCTGTCTTTCGCGCGGCGAGAGGGCGACATAGGGCCGGTGGTCGGATATATCCGCATAACTCAGGATCGCCCGCCGCAGCGGCTCCTCCGGCGTCAGGCTGTGAGCGCGGAACCGGCACCAGAAGAGACTTCCGTTCTTGCGCGGCATGATCCGCTCGTCCGTATACCGGTCGCCCCCCATGAGCGTCGTCAGGCCGACATCGCGGATCTGGTGGAACTCCTCATTCGACGCATAGAGAACGCGGAAGGATTGTCCGATGAGCTCGTGCCGCTCATAACCGAATATCTCCGCGAAGGTGCGGTTGCAGGCCCTGATGACGCGGTTCTCGGTCAGAACCAGCCCGACCGGTGCGTTCTCGAACGCCAGCTCGCGCGATGTGCTTTCGTCAAGCCTGTCCTCTGCCACTTCGTAGTCCTACGGTATTGCGGAGTTTGCCGTCACGCGCGGATAATTTCCCTTTCGTATTGTTAAATCATAAGCTTGCGTAAGGGTAGGGTTTGCATGAGCGAAGCTGAAACGGTCTCAGCGCCTTTTCTGAAGGACATCAAGGCGCGCCGCGACGATCTGATCGCGCTGACGCAGGATCTGATCCGCATCCCGACGCTCAATCCGCCCGGTGAAGCGTATTTGGAGATTTGCGAGTACCTTGCCGGCCGCCTGCGGTCCAGACGCTTCGAGGTCGAACTGATCCGCGCGCATGGCACCCCCGGCGACAGCGAGAAATATCCGCGCTGGAATATCGTCGCGCGCCGCGAGGGGCGCGGGCCGGGAGCCTGCGTTCATTTCAATTCCCACACCGATGTTGTCGAGGTCGGGCGCGGTTGGACCACCGATCCGTTCGGCGGTGAGTTGAAGGACGGCAAGATCTACGGGCGCGGATCGTGCGATATGAAGGGCGGGCTGGCCGCCTCCATCATCGCCGCCGAAGCGTTTATCGACGCCTATCCCGACTTCAACGGAGCGATTGAGATATCCGGCACCGCCGACGAGGAAAGCGGCGGATATGGCGGTGTCGCTTATCTGGCGGAAAAGGGCTATTTCGATCCTTCGCGTGTGCAGCATGTCATCATTCCCGAGCCGCTCAACAAGGACCGTGTGTGCCTTGGCCACCGCGGTGTGTGGTGGGCGGAAATCGAGACGAAGGGTCATATTGCCCACGGCTCGATGCCGTTTCTCGGCGATTGCGCGGTGCGCCATATGGGCGCGGTTCTGCAGGAATTCGAGACCAGCCTCTATCCGGCTCTTGCGGACAAGCGGACCGCCATGCCGGTGGTTCCGGAGGGTGCGCGCCAGTCCACCATGAACATCAATTCCCTGCATGGCGGCCAGGCTGAGCCGGAAGAAGACTTCACCGGATTTCCGTCCGCCTGCGTGCCGGATTCCTGCCGCATGGTCATCGACCGGCGCTATATCATCGAGGAAGACCTGGAGGAGGTGCGCCGTGAGGTGGTCGACATTCTCGAGAAAGTCAGCGCCGAGCGCCCGAGTTTCTCATACGATATCAAGGAGTTGTGGCACGTCAGCCCGACAATGACCGACAATGACGCGCCGGTTGTGCAGTCCGTCTCCAGATCGATCGAGCAGGTTCTGCACAAAAGCCCGCAATATGTCGTTTCGCCCGGAACCTACGACCAGAAGCACATCGACCGCATCGGCCGGCTCAAGGACTGCATCGCCTATGGTCCGGGCATCCTGGATCTCGCGCACCAGCCCGACGAATATGTCGGCGTCGATGACATGATCGACTCAGCCAAGGTCATGGCGCTGTCGCTAAAGGACCTCCTCGGCGCTTGATATGCCGCAGTGCAAAAACTATGGTCCCTGAAAAAGGGATGCTTAACAGGAGGAACAACAATGAAATCATTTGCAAAGACGCTGGCCGTGGCCGGTGCGCTGGCGCTGGGCACCGCCCTGTCGCCCGCCTTCGCCGCCAAGACCGACGCCACCGTTGGCATGCAGCTCGAGCCGCCGAATCTTGATCCGACGTCGGGCGCGGCCGGCGCCATCGATCAGGTCACCTATGCCAACATCTTCGAGGGTCTGACCCGTTTCGGCCCGGACGGCAGTGTCAATCCCGGCCTTGCCGAATCCTGGACAGTCTCGGACGATGGCAAGGTCTACACGTTCAACCTGCGCAAGGGCGTAAAGTTCCACGACGGTTCCGATTTCGATGCCGAGGATGTCAAATTCTCGCTCGAACGCATCGGTGCCGAAGGTTCAACGAATGCCCAGAAGGTGCTTTATGCCGACATCGAGTCCGTCGAGGTCGTCGACCCGAACACGGTCAAGGTCACTTTGTCCAAGCCGAACGGCAATATGCTGTTCAACCTCGCCTGGGGTGACGCGGCCATCGTCGCGCCGGAAACGGCCGAAAACAACGCAACCAATCCGGTCGGCACCGGCGCTTTTGTCTTCAAGGACTGGGTTCAGGGCGACCGCGTGGAGCTGGCACGTAATCCCGACTATTGGGGCGAGCCGGCAAAGCTTGAGAACGTGACTTTCAAATTCATCTCTGACCCCAGCGCGGCCTTTGCAGCGGTTATGGCGGAGGATGTTGACAGCTTCACACCGTTCCCTGCACCGGAGAATCTGGCGCAGTTTGACG